>NZ_JAAGPN010000122.1:0-24141 GCF_017104805.1 Paraburkholderia sp. Ac-20347
CGGCGGCACGAACGGCGGCGGCGGCGGCGGCGTGAACTTCGGCGGCGGCAGCTGCACGGTCGGCAACGGCGGCGGCGGCGGCGGCTTCACCGGCTCGATGATCTTCGTTTCGATGGGATGCTGAATGACCTGCACGACCTTGGTCGCGAGGCCGTTGATCAACGCGTAGATCAGCACGATGTGCAGCAGCAGGACGATCGCGATGCCGCCGAAACGGCGCACCGGGTTCTGCTGCTTGCGGCCGAACTCGCGAGGCCGCGCGGGCCGTTGCAGCGCGGCGCCCGCCGATTGCAAACCGACTTCCCCTTTCATCACCACCTTCGCTCCCTCGGGCGTCTTGCGCCCACTTTCCGCTGTGCAGCAGCGCCGGCACCGGTCGGGCGCGGGCGCTGCATCAAGTCAGGTGTTTCTTTCGCAGTCCGAATGGCATGCATTGCATCGGGATCCGTTGTGGTAAACCCGATTCATGCGCTGGCACGGAAGCGGACTGCGGCATCGCGTTATTTCCGGCGCTTCGACAGCATCCTCACGCATGGCGCGGTGACAAATGTGTGTCGAAGTTCATTAACGCGTGTGGCGGACTGAACGATAGCAAGTAAAAAAAAGCTCAGTAAACTTTTTTTGATGGGAGATTACCGAAATTAGAGAAGTTATTCTAAACCGCTATAAATCCCGCCCGTAGAGCGTCCTGGATATTGACCTACTTCAAATTTAAATGCAGGAAGCTACAAATATTACAAATACCAAAATGAACATTTCTTTTGTATTTCAATTTAAGTGAAATGAATCAAATTGGTGCGGCGCATTTAAAACGCCGCACATTGGTGCATTAAAGAAATTTCACCGGGTAAACGCTAAACATGTAAAGCATTTGTAATTAAATGTCGATTGGCAGTCTGAAACCGCTGATTGCTTCGCTTATTTCTCAACGCGAATTGCTATTTGACTGGCTTTAAAATCTCGTCAAATAATAAGGATAACTTCACAGTTCAACAACGTCACTCGTATTTACTTCGACATCCTGATCAAACGTTTCGAGCCTGTTTTCAGGCTCGAAACTCCCGTTACGCCTTCACCACCGTCAAGCCCGCCTTTTCGATCGACTTCACGAGCCGCGCGTCCGCGCCCGCATCGACAATGAGCGTCTGCGCCAGATCGAGTTCGCCGATGCGATACGGCGACGCCGTGTTGAGCTTCGACGCGCACGCCAGCACGACCGTTTCCGCCGCGCGCTGCGCGAGCGCACGCTTCACGTAGGCCTCTTCGAAGTCGCCGGTGCTCAGTCCCGCCTTCGCATGCACGCCCGTCACGCCCATGAAGTAGAGATCGGCATGCACGTGCGACATGGCCTCGACGGCCGCCGCGCCCACTGCCACGAGCGAATGCTTGTAGAGCTTGCCGCCGATCAGCACAACGTCGATCGACGGATGCGCCGCCAGCGCCACGGCTACGCTCGGACTGTGCGTGACCACGGTCGCCTCCAGATCGGGCGCGAGGCATTGCACCAGCAGCGCCGACGTGGTCCCGCCATCGACGATCACGACCTGCCCCGGCTCGATCATCGCCGCGGCCTTGCGCGCGACGCGCTGCTTCGCGGCCACGTCCATATCCTGACGCTGCGCGAGCGGCGCAACGGCCGGCGAAGCGGGCAGCGCGCCGCCATGCACACGCTGCAATCGCCCTTCGGCGGCCAGTTCGCGCAGGTCGCGCCGCACCGTGTCCTCGGATACGCCGAACTCCACGCTCAATGCGCCCGCCAGCACCTGGCCGTCGCGTTCGAGTGCATCGAGAATCGCTTTCTTGCGTTGACTCGTCAGCATGATTTGCACGAATTTTCTTGTAATTTCACGAGTCTGCACGGTAGCACGCGGTGCTTCACGTCTGCAACTCAAGCTTCCAATCTGGGACTCAACGTCTCCACGAGGAAGTCGATGAACACGCGCACGCGCGCGGTCATGTGACGCTGATTGCTGAAGATCACGTGGATGTCTTCGATGTCGCCCGGGTTGTAGTCGGGCAGCAGTTCGACAAGGCGTCCCGACGCGAGATCGTCCTTGATATGAAAGAGGCCCAGACGGCTGATGCCGAGACCTTCGAGCGTCATCTGGCGCATCGTCGCGCCGTTGTTCGTGAGGATGTCGCCGCGCACGGGAAAGTGAAACACGCGCCCGTCGATGCGAAACGGCCACTCGTCCATCGCGCGGCGAAAGTTGAAGTTGAAACAGCGGTGAGCCGCGAGATCTTCCGGCGCTTGCGGCACGCCGTGCGCTTCCAGATAACGCGGCGCGGCGACGACCGCGCGTCCTGTCGACCCGAGCTTGCGCGCGTGAAAATTCGCATCCGATAACGGCCCCGTGCGCACGGCCACGTCGACGCGTTCGCGCTGCAGATCCACCACCGCGTCCGTCAACGAGAGATCGACGCGAATGCCGGGATAGCGCGCGGTAAACAGCGGCATCAGCGGCACGATGTAATGCGTGCCCATCGGAATCGACACGTTGATGCGCAGCGCGCCGTGCGGCGCCGTGATGCCCTCGGCGATGCCGTGCTCGGCTTCGTCGATGTCGTCGAGAATGCGCACGCAGCTGTCGTAGAACAGCCGCCCTTCGTTGGTCACCGCGAGATGGCGCGTGGAGCGCTGAAACAGCAGCACACCGAGCCGTTCTTCGAGGCGGCTGATCACCTTGCTGACCGCCGAAGGCGTGAGCTCCAGCGTCTTGCCCGCCGCCGAAAAACTGCCGGTTTCGACCACGCGCGTGAACACCCGCATTTCGCCGCTTCGACTGTCCATGTGAACGTTTGATTCCAGAATTTAGTTCACAAATGATATTCCATTGCACTGGCTAGGAAAAGGAATCCACGGCGCTCACAATGGTTGTTTCGAAGACGCGCGCACGCCGCAGCCAAGGACAGCCAGCACCATGACGACACTTTTCGATGCCTACGATCTCGCGGGCCGCCCGCTCCGCAACCGCGTGGTGATGGCGCCGATGACGCGCGCCCGCGCGCCCGGCAACGTGCCCAACGCCGCCACCGTGCGCTACTACGCGCAGCGCGCGAGCGCGGGCCTGATCGTCACGGAAGGCACGCCGATCAGCCCCGAAGGCAATGGTTTCGTCGATTGCCCCGGCATCTGGAACGACACGCAGGTGGCCGCGTGGCGCCACGTGACCGACGCGGTGCACGACCTCGGCGGCACGATCTTCACGCAGATCTGGCACGTGGGCCGCATGAGCCACGTCTCGCTGCAACCGGGCGGCGCGGCGCCGGTCAGCTCGACCACTGCGCAGGCCGCGAAGAGTTCCGCGTTCGGTTACGACGAGCACGGCCAGCCCGCCTTCGTGACGGCGAGCAAGCCGCACGCGCTCACGCTCGACGAAATCGCGCGCGTGATCGAGGACTTCGCGAACGCCGCGCAGAACGCCGTGGACGCCGGCTTCGACGGCGTCGAAATTCACGGCGCGAACGGCTATCTGGTCGAGCAGTTCATCAACGGCGCGGTCAACGACCGCACGGACGCCTACGGCGGCGACACGGTGGAAAACCGCGCGCGCTTCGCGCTCGCCGTGGTGGACGCCTGCATTGCGCGCATCGGGCGCGAGCGCGTCGGCATCCGGCTCTCGCCGTTTGGCCGACTGCACGAACTCGGCGACTTCGAAGGCGAAGCGGACACCTTCCTCTATCTCGCCCGCGAACTCGGCGCGCGCGGCATCGCCTACGTGCACATCATGGATCAGGCCAGCCGCGGCGCGCCCGCCATGCCCGCCGGTTTTCTCGAACGCTTCCGCGCCGCGTATCGCAGCGAAACGCGCGGCACAAGCGGCGCCACGCTGATCCTCGCGGGCGGCCTCGATTTCCAGAAGGCCAGCGCGCTGCTCGCCAGCGGCACGATCGACCTCGCCGCGTTCGGCGCGCCGTATATCGCGAACCCGGATCTCGTCGAGCGCTTCCGCCACGGCTGGGCCATCGCGAAGGTCGATGCGAGCACCTACTACGGCGGCGACGCGCACGGCTACACCGACTACCCGCATTACACGGGCGACGCCGCGCACGACAGCGCCAACGAAGCCGCGCACGACGTCACGGCCTGATTTTCCACACACTCACATTCTTGAGAGCATCGACATGAAACCGGTTCTTATCGTCATGACCAGCCACGGCAGCAAGGGCGAAGGTGGAGATCCCACGGGCTTCTATCTGTCGGAAGTGACGCATCCGCTCGCCGTCCTCGAAGCCGCCGGCATTCCGGTCGAATTCGCCTCGATCCAGGGCGGCGAGCCGCCCGTCGACGGCCTCGATCTCGACGATCCCGTGAACGCGCGCTACTGGAACGACGCCCGTTTTCGCGCCGCGATCGCGCAGTCGAAAGCGCTCGCCGACGTCGACCCGAGCACGCTTTCCGCGATCTTTTTCGCGGGCGGCCACGGCGCGATGTGGGACTTCCCGACCAGCGCGGCCGTCAACGATAAAACGCGCGCCGTGTGGGAAGCGGGCGGCGTGGTGGGCGCGGTCTGCCACGGTCCCGCCGCGCTGGTCAACGTGACGCTCAGCGACGGCCGCTATCTCGTCGCGGGCCGCAAGGTCGCCGCCTTCACCGATGCCGAAGAAGAAGCCGTCGGCCTCACGCAGGTCGTGCCGTTCCTGCTCTCCAGCACGCTCGCGCAACGCGGCGCGCAGATGCAGCCGGGCGCGGAATGGACGCGCACGGTGGCCGTCGACGGCAAGCTCGTGACCGGCCAGAATCCGCAATCGGCGACCGGCGTGGGCGAAGCGATCCGCGATCTGCTCAAGTAAGCGGGCGCATCCACGCGCAAGCGTATCAACGTGAAATGAACGGCGAGCGCCAACGCTCGCCGTTCACGCTTTCTCCATCACCGATAGCGCGACGTCCTTCTGCGCTTCCAGTGCTTCGAGCTGCCGGATCAACGACGCGCGAATCGATTCATACGCCGACCGCCCGAGCGCGAGACGCAAAGGCGGCGACGCGCTGTCGATCGTCGCGATCATCGCGTCGACGGTCTTCGCCGCATCGGCGAATTCGAAATAACCCGCGTCGAGCGCGCGGCGAATCTCGCCCACCGGCGTGGCGTCGTAGACGCGCATCGGCTGCGCGCGATCGAGGCCCGCGCCGAAATTCGTGCGCGTCGCGCCCGGCTCCACGATCACGAAGTCGATACCGAACGGCGCCACTTCCTGCGCGACCGCCGCGACGAAACCCTCGATGCCCCACTTGGTCGCGTGATACGCGCTGAACGCCGGATAGGCGATGCGGCCGCCCTCGGACGACACCTGCACGATGCGCCCGCCGCCCTGCTCGCGCAGACGCGGCACGACCGCGCGAATCAACTGCATCGAGCCGGTCAGATTGGTCGCGATCTGCTGCTCGATGCGCCCGTCGTCGAGTTCCTCCGCCGCGCCGAACAGGCCGTATCCCGCGTTGCTCACCACCACGTCGATGCGCGGCAGCGTCGCGAACGCGTGCGCCACGGCGGTGCGCAGCGTGTCGAGTCGCGTCAGATCGAGTTCGACGATGTGCAGGCGCTCTCCATATCGCCCGCGCAAGTCGTCGAGCGCACCGGGCTTGCGCAGCGTCGCGACGACGGCGTCGCCGCGCGCCAGCAGGCGCTCCGTCATGCCCCGTCCAAGCCCGCTCGATGCACCGGTGATCAGCCAGTTCTTCGTCATGTTTGCGCTCCCTCGATGAATGTTGCCTTCATGCTAGAGCGGTATGATTCGTCGCAGAAGCCCCGCTAATCGGCATCTCATGTTGAGGAAAATTCACCAATGAGCAAGTCCACCAGCAAGCCGCCGGGCAAGCCGACGCTCGCCGATCTCCAGGCGTTCATGACGGTCGCCGCGCGGCGCAGTTTCGTGCAGGCGGCGGGCGAGCTGGGCGTGTCGCGTTCGGCGCTGAGCCACGCGATGCGCGGGCTCGAAAACACGCTCTCCGTGCGGCTGCTGCATCGGACGACGCGCAGCGTCTCGCTGACCGAAGCCGGCGAGCGGCTGCTCGCCCGCCTGCGACCCGTGCTCAGCGAACTCGATCACGCACTCGACGACGTGGCGCGCGACGACGAGGCGCTGCGCGGCTCGCTGCGCATCAACGGCAGCGACGGCGCGATCCGCCATCTGCTGCAAACCGTCGTGCCGCGTTTTCTCGCGCAGTATCCGCAGATGGAACTGGATCTGGTGTCGGAGGGGCGTTTCGTCGATATCGTCGCGGAGGGTTTCGATGCGGGCGTGCGGCTCGGCGAGGCCGTGCACAAGGACATGATCGCCGTTCGCATCAGTGACGATCTGCGTTTTCTCGCCGTGGCCTCGCCGCGCTATCTGCGCAAGCAGGGGCGTCCCGTGCTGCCCGGCGATTTGCAGGCGCATCGCTGCATCCGCCAGCGTCTGCCGGGCGGACGGCGTTATCGCTGGGAATTCGCGCGACATGGCGAGGCGGTCGCGATCGATCCGCCCGGCGCGCTCACGCTCGACAGCAACATGCTGATGGTGGAAGCCGCGCTCGACGGGCTCGGCATCGCTTACGTACCGGAGCCTTACGCGCGCGACGCGCTGGCGCGCAAGCGGCTCGTGGCCGTGCTCGAAGACTGGTGTCCGGCGATACCTGGGTTGTTTCTGTACTTTCCAGGCAATCGCCATATTCCCGCGGGGTTGCGGGCGTTGATCGAGGTGGTGCGGGCGGCGCGGGAAGAGAGTGGCGCGGCGCCATGAACGGCATCGCGCGGCCCACGCGGGCCGCGCGAACACCACGCAACGCAAGAACGCGCGCCTACTTGATGACGATCGGATTGACCGGCGCGCCCGTGCCGCCCACGACCTTCAACGGCGCCGCCGTGTACAGGAACGCATACTGGCCGTCCTGCGCGCAATCGTCGGCGAGCGCGTCGAGTTGCGCGATCTCGGTCAGCGCGATGCCCAGATTGCGCATCAGCGCATTGTGCAGCGGCAGATCGACGCCCGAGACCGGATCGGTCGTCACCTCGTTCGCAATCGTGTCGGTCACGAGGTTCGGAATCTCCATGTCCTGAAACCATTGCACGAGTTCCGGGCTATAAGTCAGGCCCGGCTCCTTGAAATTGGCGTAGAACTCGGCGCGGTCGCGCTTGTAGAACGAGCCGATCCAGCCGGTGCGAATCACGAGAATATCGCGCTTCTCGATCGTCACGCCCTGCGCTTGCGCCGCGTCGAGCAGATCGCGATGCGTGAAAGTCTCACCCGGATCGAGCACGTCCTTGCCGCGATGGCGCGCGATGTCGATCAGCACGCCGCGCCCCACCACGCCGCGCTCGCCGATCGGGCAGACGCTGGCTTTGGCCAGACCGCCGATCGTCGTATCCGCGTCGTAGCCGTTCCAGATCTGATCGTCGTACCAGACGTGCCCGAGCGCGTCGTACTGCGTGGAGCCTTGCAGATACATGAACATCACGTCGTCGGCGTATTGATACGAGCCCGGAAAGACCGGCCCCTTGCCGCAGTTGTAGTGGCCGCGATCCATCACGCTCATCCGCTTCGCGCCCTGGCGGCCCGGCCAGACCGGATCGCCGTCCGGGTCGCCCATGCGCACCTGCAGCGTGAAGGTCTTGCCCTGACGCACCGTGGCGATGCCCTTCAGGATCTGCGCGGCAGTCAGGTAGTTCAGCGAACCGACTTCGTCCTCGGGGCCCCATTTGCCCCAGTTTTTCGGCGAATTCGCGAGCAGTTCGCTCACATGCGGTACGTTTCTGGCTTCCATCGATGTCTCCTTCCGTGTGAGTGTCATACGAGGCCGGGCGCTGTGGCCGGCGCAATCGTGGCGGCGGCGCGCCGCCGCAGCGCCGCTTCGCCTCGCCGGTCCGCGTCGTGCAGCGCGCGCGCAAGGCGCCCGGCCGTCAGCGGCGGCGTCATGTGGCGGCTGTACGCGGCGGCCAGCGTGGCATCGACGATCGTGTCCTGCTCCGCCTGCGTGAGCGCATCGCGCTGGCCCAGCTCGCGCAGCGTCACGGGCAGCGCCACCGCCACAAGCAATTCGATCAATGCTTCGATATCCTGATCGTTTCGTCCTTCGGCTTCCATCTGCACGAGCGTGCCGAACGCGACCAGCTCGCCATGCAGCATCGACGAAATCGACGGGATCGCCGTGAGCCCGCGAATCAGCGCATGCGCGAGCGACAAGCCGCCGCTTTCGAATCCCACGCCGCTCAGCAGCACGGTCGCCTCGACGACGCGTTCGACCGTCGCGTCGAGCCGTCCCGCGGCGACGGCCGCGTACGCCGCACGACCGTCGCTCATCAGCACGTCGTACACCATGTTCGTGAGGCGCAGCGCAGTATCGAGCGGCGGTGTGCCGAACGAGTTATGGCCGCCCGACGCAAAGCATTGCGCGGCCTCGAAGCGCTTGCTGATCGCGTCGCCGATGCCCGCCGCGAAAAAGCGCACGGGCGCGCGCACGATCACGTCGGTATCGACCAGCACGAGCACGGGATTGCGGCTCAGATAGTCCACGCCGACCACGCGATGATCGTCGTCGTAGAGCACGATCAGGCGGCTCGTCGGCGCGTCGTTCGAGGCGATCGTCGGGCAGACGGCAACCTGCGTGCCGAGCGCCATCGCCACGCCTTTCGCGCAGTCGATCGCTTTGCCGCCGCCCAGCCCGACGACGACGTCCGGCGCGAACGCACGCACGCGGTTCGCGAGATCGGCAATCGCGCCTTTCGTGCATTCGCCCGGAAACGTCGCGCGATGCGCGTCGAGTCCGGCGCGGCGCAGCGAGGCGTCGACGCGCGGCCACAGCGACTCGCCGACCGCCGCATCGCACAGCATCACGGCGCGCGCGAAGCCCGCATGCGCAAGCTGCTCGCCGAGCGCATCGAGCGCGCCCGGCCCCTGGGTGTACTGGCCGGGGAAACCGATGGTTCTCAACATGGTGCGCTCCCTGGACAGGCCATCAGGTC
The DNA here is from genome assembly GCF_017104805.1 of Paraburkholderia sp. Ac-20347. Taxonomy (NCBI): domain Bacteria; kingdom Pseudomonadati; phylum Pseudomonadota; class Betaproteobacteria; order Burkholderiales; family Burkholderiaceae; genus Paraburkholderia; species Paraburkholderia sp. Ac-20347. The sequence continues at coordinate 8,940 of NZ_JAAGPN010000122.1, forward strand.
ATCAACCAGCCGCCCGCGACGTCGATCACCTGGCCGGTGACGAAGCTCGCGTCCGCCGAGGTCAGAAACGCGCTCACCGACGCCACCTCGTCGGGCGTGCCGAGGCGGCGCAACGGCGTCGCCTCGACCACCGCCGCATTCGCGTCGCCGGACACCGTGCGCAGCAGCGGCGTGTCGATGCGCCCCGGCGCGAGCGCGTTCACGGTGATGCCGTGCGGCCCGAGCTCGCCCGCAAGATGACGCGTCAAGGCGATCAGCGCGCCCTTGGTGGCGCTGTAATGCGCGCCGACGATATCGAGGTACGCGCGGCCCGCCACCGACGACATGGTCACGATGCGTCCAAACCCGCGCGCGACCATCGAGGGCGACGCGACGCGACTGAAATGAAACGCGCTGTTCAGGTTCACGTCGACGACGCGCGCCCACTCCGTTTCGCTCATTTCGTAGATGCGTCTGGGCGCGCCGTTGTGCTTCGGCGAAATGCCCGCGTTGAGCACCAGCGTGTCGACGTCGCCGAGTTCGGCGGACACTTCGGCCAGTGCGCGCGCGCAGTCGTCGTAGCGGCCGACGTCGGCGGCGGCGAAATGCACGCGGCCGCCGGCACGCGTCCATTCGGCGGCCCGGTCGCGGCCCGCCGCCGCGTCGAGATCGACGATCCCGACGCGCGCGCCTTCCGCCAGATAGCGTTCGACGATCGCCGAACCGATGCCGCCCAGCGCGCCCGTGACCAGCACCACGCGATCCTGATGTCTCATGCGTCTCCTCCATTCGTCCCGCCGCGCCGGCTTCGCGGCTCACGCGGCATGTATTTCACAGCAAATATGAATCGCTTCATTTTTTGTTCATATGAATCGGATCGATTCGTTTCTTCTACGACATTGGTCGCATATTGTTCGATACATCCATATTTGAAGCGCTTCAATTATTGAGTCCGGATTGAGGTTTGTCAACACGAACGTTTACCCGTAAGGCACAATGGTGAACGACTGTTTCCTTGCTGGCGCCGCCGAACTCCATGACGAAATCCGATCCGCCCCGCCCGACCCTCGAAGACGTCGCGAAACTTGCCGGCGTGTCGCTGGGAAGTGCGTCGCGTGCGCTCTCCGTGCCCGACCAGGTCAAGCCCAAAACGCTCGCCCTGGTGAAGCGCGCGGTCGAGCAGCTCGGCTATGTGAGCAACGGCGCGGCGCGCGCGCTCGCGTCGCGCAAGACGCACACGATCGGCGCAATCTATCCCACGATGTACAACCCGGCGTTCGTCGACTCGCTGCAAACGCTTCAGCAAACGCTCTGGGGCCTCAATTACCAGGTCGTGCTCGCGATCCACGAATACAAGCCGGAGCGCGAGTACGACGTGGTGCGCGCGGTGGTCGAACGCGGCGTCGACGGCGTCGTGCTGGTCGGCACCTCGCATGAAGACCGCGTTTTCGACCTCATGCGCCAGCGTCGCATTCCGCTCGTGCTGACCTGGCAAATCGGCGAATCGCGTTACGGCGAGTGCATCGGTTTCGACAACCGCCAGGCCACTTACGACATGACGCGCGAAGTGCTCGCGCGCGGCCACGAGCGCATCGCCGTGGTGTGCGGCACGCGCGCGAACAATCCGCGCGCGGTGCAACGCGTGGCCGGAACGGCCGACGCCATGCGCGAGGCCGGCTTCGAACTCACGGAAGACTGCGTGATCGAGGAACCGTTCTCGCTCGAAGGCGGGCGCGACGCGGTGCGCCGCCTCGCCGCCATGGCGCAGCGGCCCACGGCGCTCATCTGCCATACCGACCTGCAAGCCATCGGCGCGATGTACGAATGCGGCGTGCTCGGTCTGCGCGTGCCGGAAGATCTCTCGATCACCGGCATGGACGACATCGAACTCGCCGCGCTCATGAATCCGCCGCTCACCACCATCCGCGTGCCTACCAAGGAAATCGGCGTGCTCGCGGCGCGCCGTATCGTCGGCATGGCCGAACAGCGCAAATTCGACGATCCGGCCACCGTTGCCTGCGAAATCGTGCTGCGCGAAAGCCTCGGGAAGGCACCGGCGCGTCCGGCGCCGTCACGCAAGCGCGCGGCGCGAAAGGCCTGAGCCCGCGCGCCGCAACCGGCGCACACCGGCCGATCAGCGGATGAACTGCTTCACATAGTCGGCGCCGAGGCCCGACGCTTCGTAGTGGCGCGTCGCGGCCTCGATCTTCGTGAACACATCCTCGTAGCCTACGGCCACGCCCTGCGGGTCCACGTAGGTGTAGCCGCCCGTCACGTGGAACCACGTAATCATCTCGTCGACGCCTTCGGGCACGTACAGCGTGTGCGTCTCGCCAGCCGGCTCGTGCGCGTACGAACCCTGCTCCGCGATCCAGTCGTGTTCGAGGTAGTACCAGCGCCCCTTCAGCACGATCGCGTGAACCGGGCCGGTATGCCGGTGCCGCGACAACACCCCCGATTGCCGCACGCGCAGCAGATTCACGTAATAGCCCTGGCTCGCGCTGAGCAGCAGCGGCTTGAACGAGACCGTCGCCGTGGTGGGCACCCACAGCGCGTCGTCCTTCAACCACTGATCGAGCACGCCGAGATGCACGAGGTCCGGCGACATGAACGGAACCTGCGGCAGCGCATACGGAATGGCCTGCTCGTCGGGCCGGCGTTCGAGTAGTGACGACATAAAGACTCCAGAATTAACGGGTAAATCGCAAGAGAGTGAATATGAAGCGCTTCATATTTAATCTAACCCAATCCGCATGAGGCGGACTTTACTGGGTCAATTTTATTTGAAGCGCTTCATATTTGCAACGAAAAATCGGCGACGTGAAGACGACCTGAACCGGCTGCCGCCTCGCCGTCGGCCGTGCGGCCCGCGCACGAGCATCGCGAGCGCGCTGCGGACGACGACGCTGCACCGCGCCGACCTGCGCCTTCAGACGCGCGGCGTCGTGAAGAAGTCGACGATCGCGGGCAGCACCACGTCCGGCGCTTCGAGCGTCGGGCTGTGGCCGATCTTCGTGAGACGCATCAGGCGCGAATTCGGCAGCTCGCGCTTCATCTCGTCCGACCAGGCGGGCGGACGCGGCATGTCTTCTTCGCCATTGATGATCAGCACCGGAATGCGGATCGACGCCAGCAGCGGCACCGAAGTCTCGCGATGCATGACGCCCTTCATCGCCGGACGCAGCGTCTTCGGCAGCGCGGCAATGCGTTCGCGCCAGAAACCCACGAGCGCCTGCTTGTCGGGATTCGCGCGCGTGGTCTTGCCGAACATCACGGCCATCGTCAGTTCGAGCACATCGCCGGTGAATCCGCGCTCGCCCGCGTCGACCACCCACTGTGCGAATTGCGCGCCCTGCCCCGGCGGCTCGCCGCACGCGGACGAACCCGCCACGATCAGCGAACGAAACAGCGCCTGGTCGCGCGCGATGAGGCGAAATGCAACGTCGCCGCCCATCGACTGCGCCATGACGTTGATGTCGCGCAGCGCCATCCGGTCGATCAGCGCGGCGATATCGTCCGCGCACTCGTCCATCGTGATGATGTCGACATCGTGATACCGGCTCTTGCCCTGACCGCGAAAATCCGGGCGAACCACGCGGAATTTGCCCGCGGCCGCTTCGACCAGGCCATCGAACATCGAGTTGTCGAGAAAGCACGAATGCAGACAGAGAATCACCGGCAAATCCTGCTCGCCCGTGTCCTCCACCCACAGCTCCGTGCCGTTGACCGCATACGCGCGGCCTTGCGTTGTCTCTGCTTGCGCCATGTGACGCTCCTCCAGGGAATAAGTTGCCGGGATCGGCATCCGTCTTGCCGCCCGGTCGGTTATGAAACGCTACAAATTCGTCTGACTACGCGCCGTGTGAACGACCCCGATTCGCCATCGCGACGACTCCGCAGACAAATTTGAAGCGCTTTCAGAATTGCGCATCCGATTCAGAATGTCAAGAAATACCCATCAATTACGCACTATTTCCAACTCACAGGGAAAACCCTCTATACCATTTGCATTTTTCCAGGATCACAATTGAAGCGCTTCATATTTACGCGCAACCGAGCCCATCCGCCGCGTTAGCCGCCACAAAATTTGAAGCGCTTCATAACATTCAAACAACACGCGAATTCACGATTCGTCAGAGATCATTCAGGAGGTTGGGTATGGAAACGGCAGATAAGGGGCTGGCGCCGGCGCGCGTCGCCTCGCCCGCAAAACGGCGCGCGGTCGCGCCGCAATCATGGATGGCCTTGCTGCTGCTATGGCTCGTCTACGCGATGGATGCGAATTCGCGCAGCATGCTGTTCGCGGTGCTGCCGTCGATCACCAAAGAATTCGGCACGAGCGCGCAGACCATCGGGCTCTACGCGACGATCATCACCATGTCGACGGCGCTGATCGCCATCCCGACGATGATCTGGGCCGACAAAGGCGGCCACGGCTGGCGACGCAAATACCGGCATCTGCCGATCGTCATCGGCTATACGTTGTTCACCTGCCTCTCCGGCGTGACCGTGCTGACGGCCTCGATCGGCGTACTCATCGCGATGCAGGTGCTCTCGCATGCATTTGGCGGCGCGGGCGAATCGATCGAAGTCACGTCGCTCGCCGAATGGTGGTCGAAGGAACGCCGCGGCCTCGCGCTCGGCATTCACCACACCGGTTTTCCGTGGGGCTCGCTGCTCGGCGGTTTCGCCATCAGCGGACTGCTCAGCGTGTATGGTCCGCAGAACTGGCGTCTCGCGTTCCTGCTGTTTCCGATCCCGATGATCGTCGTGTTCGCGTGGTACTGGATCTATTGCAACGCGAAGCGCTACGACCAGTTCCACGCGCACGTCCAGAGCATCGGCGAAACGCCGCCGCTGTCGCCCGATCTCGAACACGGCGCGGGCGCGCCTCCCGGTTCCTTCGGCGTCGCGATGCGCAATCCGAACATCTCGGTGATCGGTCTGATCTCGCTGCTCGCGATCGTCGGTTACTTCGGGATCAGCTTCTGGCTGCCGCAATATCTCGCGTTCGTCGCGCACTACAACTTTGCGGAAGCGGCCGCGTATAGCGTGCTGTTCACGATCACGGGCGGCATCGGCCAGATCGTCTGGGGATGGATTTCGGACCGGCTCGGCCGCAAGCTGTGCCTCATGATCCTGTTTGTCTGGCTGACGGTCGGCATGCTGCTGTTCAAGTATTCGTCGGTGAGTCTCGGCACGCTCGTCGCGATCCAGCTGTTCGCGGGTTTCGCGCTGAATGCGCCTTACACGCTCGTGTACGCGATTGCATTCGATTCGACCAAACCGGGCACGACCGGCATCGCGGGGTCGATCATCAATGTGGGCATCTATCTCGGCGGCTTCGGTCCGTTCGTGATCGGCGCGCTCATCAACGCGGGCGGCGGTCTCGGCAACGCGAGCGGCTATAACACGGCGCTGTATTTCATCGCCGGACTCATGGTGATCGCGCTCTTCCTGACCGCGCTGTTCACGCGCGAGACGACCGGATGGTTCGCGGCATACGATCGCGCGCTCGTGTCGCGCAAGGTGTGCAATCTGCAATAAGACTGGAAGCCGTCTGAAAGCGGGCGAGCGGCGGCTCGCCCGTGTGCATTCGAGTGTGCGCGTGCATCGCGTGACACCACCCGCCGAATCACCGACAATCGTCCGCTGATACGCATCGACCGGCCTTGTCCAGAGCATTCCCGATGAAAACCCCGCAACCCGTCGCCCTCGTCACGGGCTCGACTTCCGGCATCGGCGCGGCCATTGCGCACCGCCTTCACGCCGACGGTTATTCAGTCATCCTGCATTCCCGCAACTCGGCGGAAACGGGCGAGGCGATGGCCCGCGAACTCGGCAACGCGGCCTACGTGCAAGCCGATCTCGCCAACGACGCCGATCGAACCCGCCTCATCCGCGAAGCCGCTGCGCTCTGGGGCCGCCTCGACGTGCTGGTCAACAACGCGGGCATCAGCCGCGTGATCCCGCACGACGATCTCGCCGCGGCCACGCCGGAGGTCTGGCAGGAATTGAACGAGGTGAACGTGGTCGCGCCGTTCCGGCTCGTCACCGAAGCGCTGCCGATGCTGCGTGAAGCCGCCGCGCGCGGCAAGGCGGGTTGCGTCGTCAACGTGAGTTCGCATGCGGGTGTGCGGCCCAAGGGCGCGTCGATTCCCTACGCCGCGAGCAAAGCGTCGCTGAACCACGTCACGCGTCTGCTGGCGCTCACGCTCGCGCCGGACGTGCGCGTGAACGCGGTCGCGCCCGGTCTCGTCGATACGCCGCTCACGGCGCAGTGGACGCAGGCGCAAGCACTCTGGCGAGAACGCTCGCCGATGCGCCGCGCCGCCAGCCCCGAGGACATCGCGCAAGCGGTGTCGCTGCTCGTCGCCTCGGATTATTTGACGGGCGAGATTCTGCTCTCGGACGGCGGCCTGAACCTCACCTGAGCGCCGCGCGCGTCAGCAACGCCTCACTCGCCGCGCCGCCGCAAGCGGCTCGCATCGACGTCGTCGGGACGCGTCACGCCGAGCAGCGCCATGTTGCGGCGCATTTCCGCCGCGACGATCGCGAACGCGTGCAGCAGCCCCGCCTGCCCCGCCACCGCGCCTGCATAGTTGAACGGACGGCCGATAAACACGGCGCGCGCGCCGAGCGCCAGCGCCATCAGCACGTCGCCGCCGCGTCGGAAACCGCTGTCGATCATCACCGGACAATCCGCGTCGACGGCCGCCACCACGCGCGGCAACGCGCGCAGCGGCGCGATTGAGCCATCAAGCTGACGTCCGCCGTGATTCGACACGATCAACCCGTCCACGCCGAGTTCGCGGGCGCGGCGCGCGTCGTCCGGATCGAGAATGCCCTTGAGCACCAGCGTGCCGCGCCAGCGCTGCCGGATCATCCGCAAATGCTCCCAGCTCAGATGGTCGCGCGCGCCGAAGTCGCGCAGCACGTTCGACGAGAGAATCGGCGCGCCGCGGGTGGTGCGCGAGTTCTCGAAGTGCGGCATGCCGTGACGCCAGAGCGTGCGCAGCGCGGTGCCGAACAGCCAGCGCGGGTGCGTCAGCCCATCCCACGCGAGACGCGGGCCGGGACGCAGCGGCGTCGAAAATCCCGCGCGCAGATTGTTCTCGCGATTGCCCGACACGGGCACGTCGGCGGTCAGCACCAGCGTGCGAAAGCCCGCCTGCGCGACGCGGTCCACGAGCGCCGCGATCGTCTTCGGCTCGCCCGGCACGTACATCTGGAACCACGCCTGCGGATTCGCCTGCGCGATCTCCTCCATGCGGATCAGCGACGACCCGCTCATGATCATCGGCAGGTTCGCGAGCGCGCTCGCCTGCGCCTGGATCAGATCGCCGCGATACGCCGAGAGCGCGCTGATGCCCATCGGCGCGATGCCGAACGGCGCGGCATAGGTGTGGCCGAACAGCGTCGTGTCGAGCGTGCGCTGCGAGGTGTCGACGAGCACGCGCGGCACCCAGTCGTACTCCTCGAACGCGGCGCGGTTCTCGCGCAGCGAGCGGTCGGTTTCGCAGCCGCCGCTCACGTAGGCGAAGATCGGGCGCGGCAGATGGCGACGCGCCGCGACTTCGAAGTCGGCGAGCGAAAGCACGCGCGCGAGACGGCGCGGAATCGGCGGCGACGTGCCCGTGCGCGGCGCGGAATGGTTGGCGAGCGGATAGTCGCTCAGGCTGAAGGCGGCGGTCATGGCGCGCTCCTCGCTGCGGATCAGGCGACGCGCGGCAAGGCGATGCCGGGCGCGATCGCGTCGGCGACCAGCACATTGCCGCTCTTCGATTCGGTGATGAAGATCTGCTTGCGCTGCGGGCCGCCGAAGGCGAGGTTGGTCACCGTCTCGCCCGCGCACGATTTCACGCGCGCGATGCACGCGCCGTTCGGCGCGAACACGAACACATGGCCGAGCGAGGCGTGCGCGACGTAAAGGTTGCCCGCTTCGTCCATCGCCAGGCCGTCGGGGCCGCTCGTGCCGAACAGCGAGCAGAAGCGGCCGACTTTCGCGGTGCCGCCGTTGTCGAGCAGCGGCACGCGCCAGACGGCGTTGTCGCGCGTCATCGCCACGTACAGCACGCGGCCCGACGGATCGAGCACGAGTCCGTTCGGGCTCACGCCGTTCGAGAGCAGGCAGTCGAGGCGGCCGTCGGCGCGCAGACGGTAGACGCGGCCCGTGGGATCCTGCAGCCCCGTCTGTCCCTGATCGGTGAAATAGATGTCGCCGTTCGCGGCGATCGCGAGGTCGTTGCAGCCTTTGAACGACTCGCCGTTACGCGAGGTCAGCAGCGGCTCGACGCGTCCGCTTTGCGGGTCGAGCTGCATGATGCCGTTGCGATAATCGGCGATCAGGATGCGGCCGTCCGGATGGAACTTGAGGCCGTTCGGCTCGCCTTCGTATTGCGCGACGAGCGTCCAGTCGCGTTCACTTTCACCGCCGCCCTGGCCGCCCTCACCACCTTCAATGCGAAAGATGCGGCCGAACGGAATATCGACGACATAAAGCCGCCCTTGCGCGTCGAACGCCGGACCTTCGAGGAAGCTGTCGACGCTCTGCCCCGCCTTGTTGGCGTTGGCCCAGGCCGAGCGCACGCCGGTCTGGCGAAAGCGCGCCGGCATCGTGGAAAACACGCGCGTCGGCACGACGCGCGGCGGTTCATCGAGATAGAACATGCGGTGCCCTCAGGCAAGGCGAAATTAACCAGAGATCTGTTCGAGGCTCAGGCCGCGCGAGCGCGGGCCGAACAGGCCGATCGTGAGCATCACCACGAACATCGATCCGGCGATCAGCGCGAACACGCCGGGCACGCCCAGGTGACGCAGGAAGAAGCCGATCAGGAAACCCGAAAGCATCGCGCTGATGCGGCTCGCCGAATAGACGAGGCCGATGGCGCGCGCCCGCATGCGCGTCGGGAACAGTTCGGCCTGGTAAGTGCGGTACGAGAACGTCATGCAGTTGCCCGCCAGCGTCATCAGCAGACCCATCGCGACGAGCAGCATCGGCTCGCGCTGCTGGGCGAAGACGATGCCGAGCACGGCCATCGCCGCCGACGCGCCGACGATCAGCCATTTGCGTTCGACGCGGTCGGCGATCAGCATCGACAGCAGCGGCCCGAGCGGACTCGCGATGGCGATCAGAAACGAATACCAGAGGCTGTGCGTGAGCGTCACGCCTTTTTCGGCGAGCAGCGTCGGCACCCAGCTCGCGAAACCGTAATAGCCGATCGACTGGAAGAAGTTGAACACCAGCAGCATGATCGTGCGGCGACGATAGCGCGCGTTCCACGGGCTGTCGTTTTCCGCCGATACGGTTGTGGGCGCAACGTTATTCGCCGGCTCGACGCGGGCCGCCGGCAGCGGCTTGCCCGTCGCGCGCTCGATGCGCTTTTCCAGCCGCGCGACGATCGCTTCGGCCTCGGCCACGCGGCCGTGCTGGATCAGCCAGCGCGGGCTTTCCGGCAGACCCAGGCGAATCAGCCAGACGAACACCGCGCCCGAGCAGCCGATCCACACGACCCAGCGCCAGCCGTCCTGACCGAACGGCGCGATCGGCACGAGTTGCCACGACAGAAACGCGATGGTGGGAATCGACGTGTACTGGATTGCCTGCACGAAGGCGAAGGCGCGGCCGCGCAGACGCGCGGGCACGAACTCGGAGACGTAGGCGTCGATGGTCACGAGTTCCGCGCCCACGCCGATGCCCGCGATCACGCGCCAGAACACGATCCAGCCCGGCGCGTCCTGCAGCGACATCATCACGGCGGCGAACGTGTAGCAGAGCAGCGCGCCGACGAACACGCGGCGGCGGCCGAGCCGGTCCGCGATAAAGGCCACGCCGATCGTGCCGATGAAGAGCCCGAGAAACAGCGCGGCGACGAACGCGCCGAGACCGCCGAGATCGAACAGCGAGGCCGTCGTTTTCGTGAAGATGCCGGCCTTGACGAGCCCCGGCCCGATATAGGCCGTGAGGAACATGTCGTAGATCTCGAACCAGCCGCCGAGCGCGAGCGCGCCGATCAGAAGCCACACAGGCGCGCTGGGCGGCAGCCGGTCGAGACGCGCCGAGATCTGGCGCGCGTGGGCCTCGGGCGCGGCATACGCGCGAGGGACTTCGTGCGCGCCCTCCGAGGCACGCGGCACATCGGCCGCCGTGCGCGCGTCATGAACTTCACGCGCGCCGGCGACGGGGGTGCTCGATTGCATGGCCTTGTCTCCTGTCTTGTTTTTTAGTGTCGCTGCGTTCGATCGAGCGTCGTTTAAACCGGGCAGCCCTTCTTGCGCAGCAGCGCGTTGAAGCGTTCCGGGTCCGCGCTGCCCGCCGCGTTGGTCGCGCGGATCGTGTCTTCCTTGTCCGCGTGCGCGCGCACCAGCGGCAGCAGCGCGTCGAGCCGGTCGACCGGCACGGCGATCACGCCGTCCGCGTCGCCGAGAATCAGGTCGCCGGGATTCACGACCATGCCCGCGCACGCGATCGGCACGTTCACTTCGCCCGGGCCTTCCTTGCTCGGGCCGCGGAACGTGTGGCCGCGCGCGTAGACCGGCATGCCGCCTTCGGCCCATTCGGCGAGATCGCGGATTGCACCGTCGATCACGAAGCCGCCGATCTTCTTCGTGAGCGCCGAGGTGCGCATCAGTCCGCCGATCAGCGCCTGGGTCAGATCGCCGCCGCCATCGACGACGATCACGTCGCCCGGCTGCGCCAGCTCGATCGCCTTGTGGATCATCATGTTGTCGCCGGGACGCACGCGCACCGTGATGGCCGGGCCGCACATCGTCAGCGTGACCGAATGGTGATAGGCGCTCAGGCCGTAAGCGCCCGTGCTGCGGCCCATGCAGTCGCCCGCGTGCGCGACCGGCACGCTGCGGAACGCTTCGATCTGCGCGGCGCTGGGCAGCGAGGCGCGCTGCCCGACGAAGAAACCTGCGGGCCAGCCGGCCCGGTCCTGGAGGGAGTTCATGCGATGACCTTGAGATCTGAGTGAGGATTCTGAAGCACGGCGCCGTTCACGCAGGCGGCGGCGTCGACCGCCTCGCCGCGCAGAAAACGCAGGCAGGTTTCGGCGGCGGACACGGCCACGGCGTCGAGCGCGTCGGGCGTCGAGCCGCCCACGTGCGGCGTAAGCACGACGTTGGGCAGCGCGGCGAGCGGATCGTCGGCGGGCAGCGGTTCGTGGCGGAAGGTGTCGAGGCCCGCCGCCGCCAGCTTGCCGCTGCGCAGCGCGGCCACGAGCGCCGCTTCGTCGATCAGTTCGCCGCGCGCCGTGTTGACGACGATCGCGCCATCGGGCAGACGCGCGATCGCCTCGGCGTCGAGCAGATTGCGCGTGTGCGCGTTGACGGGGCAATGCAGGCTCAGCACGTCGGCCTGCCCGAGCAGCGCGTCGAGCGAGGTTTCGAGCGTGACGAACGGCTGCGCGTCGGCCTGCTTCGCGACCGGATCGAAGGCGCGCACGTGCAGGCCGAGCGCATGCGCGATCGCCGCGACGCGCTTGCCGATCTGCCCGTAACCGACGAGGCCGAGCGTGCGGCCATGCAGTTGACGGCCGTCGCCGGTGCGGGTCCAGCGGCCCGCGCGCAGTTCGCTGTCGAAGAAGTTGAGCTTGCGCGCCGAGGCCAGCATCAGGCCGATCGCGAGTTCCGCGACCGAATGCGTGTTCGTGCCGGGCGTCGTGAAAACGGGAATGCCGCGCTGCGTGGCGGCGTCGACGTCGATATTGGTCACGCCCACGCCGTGCTTGCAGATCACGCGCAACGTCGGGCAGGCGGCGATGGCCGCGCCGCTCAGCTCGACCGTGCGCGAAATGACCGCGTCGATGGGTTGCGTGGCGAGAATGCGCGCGACCTGCGCGGCGTCCTGGGCGTCGTCGATATAGACGGTCTCGCACTGGGCGGCGGCCAGCACGCGCTGACCCGCGGGCGCCAGACGCGGCGCGGTGACGAGAATGCGATACGACATCGGGTGTCTCCTTGATGATCTCGAAGGCGGGCGCCTGGTCGGTGGCCGCCTGCTTCCTGTCGTCATTGTTGACACCTCGACTCATAATGTCTATTTTCGATTTTTCATCTTTCCATTCCTGTCAGCTATGAATTTCCCTCGCGGCGCGCGCGCCGGAAGGCAGTCGCCATGGTCATGAATCTGCAGGTCCGCGACCTGATGTATTTCGCGAAAGTAGCCGAGCTCGGCCATCTGGGGCGCGCCGCCGAGGCGCTGCACGTCACCCAGCCCGCGCTCTCCAAGTGCATCGACCGGCTCGAACAGAACTACGGCGCGGCGCTGTTCGAGCGCAGCGGACGCGGCATCCGCCTGACCGACGCCGGGCGGCTGCTGCAGGAGCGCGTGCGTCTCGTCGAACGCACGCTCGACGAGACGCAGCGCGAGATCGCGACGCTCGGCGCGGGTCTCTCGGGGCTGGTGAAGGTGGGCGCGGCGGCCACCATCGCCGAATTCATCATGCCGACGGCGTGCCGGGTGCTGCACGAAGAAGCGCCCGCCGTGGTGGTGGAACTGCAGATCGGCATGAACGACGTGCTGCAGGACGCCTTGCGCAAGCGCCAGCTCGACGTGGTGATCGGCCCGCTCGGCCGCCACGACGACGCGCTCGTGCAGATCCCCATCCTCGCCGACGACGTGGTGGTCGCCGCCAGCGCCACGCATCCGCTCGCGGGCAAGCGCGCGACGCTCGAAGCGATGTCGGCGTGCGGCTGGGTGCTGCCCGCGCAATCGGTCGCCACGCGACAGTGGCTCGAAGCGGTGTTCGCGGCCCACGGCCTGCCCGCGCCGCGCGCCGCCGTGATGACGAGTTCGATCGCGGCCGTGCCGCGCCTGATCGCCGAAACCGGCCTGCTGAGCTTTATTTCGCGGCGCAATCTGGAGGCGGGCCGCTTCACGCCCGCGCTCGTCGAACTGCCGAATCCGGTCACGACGATGACGCGCGAGTTCGGCGTCGTGCATCGCAACGACGACTATCTGTCGCCCGCCGCGCGGCGGCTGATCGAGATCGTGCGCACGCAGCACGACGAGGTGGCGGCCACAACGGAGACGGCTGCGGCGAAGGGGCGGGTGAAAGCGGGCGCCGGGCGGCGGAATCGGGAGCGTTAGTCAACGCGCTTTATCCGCACGTTTGCACGAATTTTCTTGAATTTGCACGAGACTGCACGTTACCATGCGAGGCAGATCGCGCCGGATTCGTGCTGCCCGCACGCCGAGCCGCGCCCCCCAAAATGCCGGAAAACCGCCTCAGGAGACGCCCATGACCGCCACCCGCGACCGCATCCGCATCGTCGACACCGCCGTGCTGTCCGACAACTGGTACGTGCTGAAGAAAGTCACGTTCGACTACCAGCGCCGCGACGGCACCTGGCAGCGCCAGAGCCGCGAAACCTACGACCGCGGCAACGGCGCGACCATCCTGCTGCACGATCCCGCGACCGGCAACGTCGTCCTCACGCGCCAGTTCCGCATGCCCGCGTTCGTCAACGGCCACGACGGCATGCTGATCGAAACGGCCGCCGGTCTGCTCGACAACGCCTCGCCCGAGGCGCGCATCCGCGCCGAAGTCGAGGAGGAAACCGGCTATCGCGTGCGCAATCTGCGCAAGGTGTTCGAGGCGTTCATGAGCCCCGGCTCGGTCACGGAGAAGCTCTACTTCTATCTCGGCGAATACGATGCGTCGCTGCGCACCGGCGAGGGCGGCGGGATCGCCGAGGAAGGCGAGGATCTCGACGTGCTCGAACTGCCGCTGGGCGAGGCGCTGGCGATGATCGAGCACGGCGAGATCGTGGATGGGAAGACCATCATGCTGCTGCAGTACGCGGCGCTGCAGGGTCTCGCCGGTCACGCGCGCGCGGCCTGAACCGCTGCCCTTCACCGTCACGGAATCATCATGTACATCGTCACCCTGACCTATTGCGTCTCGCACGAACGTATCGACGACGCCCTGCCCGCGCATCGCGTCTATCTCGACGCGCAGTTCGCCGCCGGCAACTTCATCGCCGCCGGGCCGAAGCTGCCGCGCGACGGCGGCGTGATCGTCGCGTCGAATATGGACCGCGCGCGTCTCGACGCGATCCTCGCCGCCGATCCGTTCGCGCAACAGGAACTCGCCACCTACGCGGTCACGGAGTTCAAGGCCACGCGGCTCGCGCCCGGTCTGAATCTGCCGGTTCCCGAGGCGTCGTAACACACGCACGCGCGCACACGCTCGCCCGACGTTACTGACGTTACGTAACGCCGTAACGCGACACGCGCGCCGCGTTACGTAACCCCCGCACGCGCGGGAACGTAATCGGGCTGTTGCGCGCGCATCGGATGCCGCCGCGCCGTGGCATGGCTCCTGCTTGAATGAAGCGCATAACCACAAGCACGGCGCGCGGCGCAGTCACGGATTGCGGCGCGCGCGGGCACCGACCACGCGACTTCGATGAGCACGCCCACCGTCTACGAAACGGCCTTTCTCGCCGCGCCCTTCGGCGCGTTTCTGTGCCGCGCCGATGGCGTCTTCGCACGCGTGAATCCCGCGTACGAACAGCTCACCGGTTATCGCGCGCAGGACCTGATCGGCCAGCGCAAATTCATCGCCCTGCACGATCCCGCCGAACTCGTGCGCCGCGCCGGACCGCTCAACGACGCCAACGGCGCGCAGGGCGCGCACGGCATCGAGCGATTCCAGGGCGAATGGGCCTACGTGAAGCGCAACGGCACGCGCGTGCCGGTCTCGCTCGCGCTCGCGCCGCTGCCGGGCGCGCTCGACGCGCACTACATCGGCATTGCCGTCGACACCACGCGTCACTCGCAAGCCGAGGCGCGGCTCTGGTACGTCTCGTATCACGACCGCGCCACGCGCCTGCCCAATCGCGATCTGTTTCTCGAACGGCTCGATCTCTCGCTCGCGCGCTGCCGGCGCGCGGACACGGCGCTCACCGTGCTCGTCGTCGAGATCGACGATCTGCAGAAAACGCGCGAAGCGCTCGGTCCCGACGGCGCCGATCTCGTGCTCGAATACGCGGGCGAGCGCCTGCGGCGGCTCGTGCAGGCCGAGTGCAGCGAGAGCGTGGTCGGCTCGATTGGCGGCGACCAGTTCGCGATCGCGCTGCCCGGTCACGGCGACGACGCCGGCCCGCTCGCGCAGCAACTGATCGACGCCTTCGCGCGCGCGGATCGCACGCGGCCCACGCGCGGTGCGACCATGAGCGTGGGCGCGGTGCGCTTTCCCGCCGACGGCGCGGA
>NZ_JAAGPN010000123.1:0-24031 GCF_017104805.1 Paraburkholderia sp. Ac-20347
TGCCGCCCGGCGTCACGCTCGCGGACGCGCCGCGCATGGACGCCGTGCCCGCGCTCGGCGAGCACACCGACGCAATCCTGAACGAACTCGGCTACGACGCGACGCAGATTCGCGCGCTGCACGACACCGGCGCGGTCTGACCAGATCGGACGACCCGCGCCCACCATTGAACGCCGCAGCAATAAGCGGCGCATGGCAGCAAGCCCCCGCGGCCCTTCGGCCCCGGGGGCCGCATCACAATCGGAGACATCACATGCACCACGCGGTCAATGCCGCCGGACGCCTCGACCGGCTACCCGTTTCACGCTTTCACTGGAAGATACTCGGCCTCATCGCGGGCGGCGCGTTCCTCGACGCCTTCGACATCTATCTCGCCAATGGCGCGATGGCGTCGATGGTCAAGGACGGCTTCACCGACATGCGCCACGGCGCGCTGTTCGTCTCGTCGACGTTCATGGGCATGATGGTGGGCGCGTTCATCGCGGGCTGGCTCGGCGACCGGCTCGGGCGGCGCTATTCGTATCAGGTCAATCTCGCGGTGTTCGGGCTCGCCTCGATCGCCGCGTGCTTCGCGCCCAACATCGAATGGCTGATCGTGCTGCGCTTCATCATGGGCCTCGGGCTCGGCGCGGAACTCGTGGTGGCGGCGGGCACGCTCGCGGAATTCGTGCCGCCCGCCACGCGCGGCAAGTGGGTCTCCCTGCTCGCGGTCATCACCAATAGCGGGCTGTTCGCCGCGCTCGCCGCGGGCTACTGGGTCATCCCGCATCTCGGCTGGCGCTATATGTTCGCGCTCGCGGGCGTGGGCGCGCTGGTGGTGTGGTTCCTGCGCCATCGCATGCCGGAGTCGCCGCGCTGGCTCGAATCGGTCGGCCGTTTCGAGGAAGCCGAAGCCACGCTCGCCGAAATCGAACAGGAAGTGCGCGCGCAGGTGGGCGAACTGCCGCCCGTGCAGCGCGCCGTCGATCTGCACAAGGGCAGCGTGCCGCTCAGCGCGCTGTTCGCCAAAGGCATGCGCGGACGCATGCTGGTCGCGGCGCTCACGGCCGTCGGCGTGAACGTGGGGCTGTACGGTTTCATCGCGTGGCTGCCGACGTTCTTCGTCGCGCAGGGTCTGTCGATCGTGAAGTCGCTCGGCTTCGTGTTCGTGATGTCGATCGGCTCGCCGGTGGGCGGCCTCATCGGCTACTTCATCGCCGACCGGGTCGGACGCGCGCGCGGCATCGTGGTGTCGTCGATCGTCAGCGTCGCGCTCGGCTGGCTCTACGTGACGCTGCGCGATCCGACCGCCATCATGCTCGTGGGCTTCTGCCTCGTGAGCGCGATCTACACCATCTGCACGCTCGGCCTGTTCGGCTACATTCCCGAACTCTTCCCGACCGAAATGCGCCTGCGCGGCACCGGCGTGGCAGGCACCTGCGGACGCGCCTCGTCGATCGCCACGCCGTGGCTCGCGTTGATGCTCTACGAGCGCTTCGGCGTCTCGGGCGTGATCGCGATGGTGACGGCGATTCTCGCGGTGCTCTGCGTGGCGATTCTCGCGCTGCGCGTGGAAACGAGCCGCGCCGCGCTGGAGGATATCGCGGGCGACGTGGGCAATGCTGGCAATGCCGCTGAAAACCTCGACGACGCGCCGGCCGTGCTCGCGCCGGAAGGCCGCTGATCGAGGCCGATATTGCGGGTCATTTCAAGGGCCGCCGCGAAAGCGCTTTCCGCGCGTAAGGAACGGTAAGCGCTTTCGCAAACCCCTGCTTTCTGTCACAAAGGAAACTTCCCCGGACTGGGTACTATCCGCGCATTGCTTACAAACGGATCACGCCATGTCCGCATTTCGACGAACCCTTGCGGTGCTGAGTCTGTGCGCCGCGCTCGCGGGCCTGAACGGTTGCGCCACCACCATTGGCAATATCGGCCTCGGTGCGGGGTTGGGCGTCGCGGCCACGGTCAGCGCCCTGTATTGCGTGCTCGCCTGCTCGCACTATTGATCCACGCTTGAACCACGCCTGATCGCAGGCTGTCGAAGTTTTCGAAGCCTGTCCCGCCATATCGAAGCGGACGCGCCGTGCAATGCGAGCGCGCCGCCCACGGTCGAACGCCTTCATTTCCCTCGCATCCGCAGTCCGCTCCAACCGCGGCGATCACCGCCGCGGCCTGACGCTTTCACTCGCTTTCCGGATCTTTCCTTGCACTCGCGCGCCGCATGCATCCTCGAAAACGCCTACACAGAAGGCTTTCCGTAAGCATGCGCACTTTGACACACGCCCGTCCCGCGCAGTAAAATTATTTCATCACGCGTTGAATATATGCGCGAGTGGCCACCACTCCCCCCTACGGAATCCGATGGACAAGCTGGGCAGCATGAAGATGTTCGTTGGCGTCGCCGAAGCCGGCGGTTTCGCCAAGGCCGCGTCGCGCGCCGCGCTCAGCACCGCAGCGGTGTCGCGCGCGATCATGGAACTGGAGGCGAGTCTGCAAACGCGCCTCTTCAACCGCACCACTCGCCAGATTTCGCTGACCGAAGCGGGTCGCCGCTATCTGGAGCATTGCGAGCGCATTCTCAACGAAGTCGCGCTCGCCGACGCCGAAGCCATGGGCGCCGCCGCGCAACCCAACGGCCGCTTGCGCGTGCACGCGACCGCGAGCTTCGGCCAGCATTACCTCACGCCGCTGCTCGCGCGCTACACGCAGCAATTCGAAGACGTATCCGTCGATCTGGTGCTCGCGCAGCGCACGCCCGATCTGCTCGAAGAACGCTTCGACGTGGCGATCGTCGTCGCGCAAACGCTCAAGGATTCGTCGCTCGTTTCGCAGCGGCTCGGCACGTCGCGTTCGGTGCTGTGCGCCGCGCCGCAGTATCTCGCGCGACGCGGCACGCCGCTCGAGATCTGCGATCTGGAGCGGCACACCTGCGTGCAGCTCACGCGCCAGGATTTGCCGGTGCTGGCGTGGGAGTTCGAGGGCCAGCACGAAGGCGAACCGGCCCGGACCTTCCGCCCCACGCAGCAGGCGCCGCTCACCGTGAACATTGCGGAGGCGCTCGGCGAGGCCATACGCGCGGGAATGGGCATCGGCATGTTGCCGATTCCCACGGCGCTGCAAGGCATGCGCGATGGCACGCTCGTGCAGGTGCTGCCCGGTGCGCGGCTCAAGCCGTTCAACGTGTTCGCGCTCTATGCGTCGCGCCAGTATCTCGATGCGAAGATCAAGACGCTCGTGGAGTTTCTGCGTGAAGCGGTTCCGCGCCGCATGGCCGAGCACGAACAGGAACTGCAACTGCTGAACGCGCGCTACGATCACGACGTGGTGTGCGAGAGCTGACGCACGCGGCTTGAAGGTTTACGCCCGTTTTCGCGGGCGTCTTATTTGTAGTTATCCGAATCAATTCGAATCGATACCATGACAAACGGCGCTCAGCGCCGCGCTCGCTTCATCGCATGGCACGCGATGAGCGCGAGCGACGATCCGCGCACCGCGCCTGCCGATGCCCTCGACCGTCCGCCCGCTCGCGATGCGCGTGGCGCTTCGTGCGCCTCGCGCTCCCGCACAGCCGCCGCACGGATTTCACGCGAGCCGGATCTTCGGCTGCACCCAGCCGTTGATCCGCTCGGCGGTCCACAAAAGCGTGGCCTTGCGCAATCCATGCAGCGATTGTTGATGTCGGCGATACAGCATCGCATGGCTCAGTTGCGCCACGCGTCCGCGAATGAAACCGCCACGGAAGAAGCCGAATCGTCCGAGCGTGCCGAACGCGTCGTAATCGCTCAGCGACACCAGCGCGCCGAAATCGCGGAACGCGAAATCGGGCAGCGGCTTGCCCGCCAGCCAGCCGGGCAGATGCCGCGCCAGATACTCCGCCTGCTGCGTCGCCACCTGCGCCGTGGGCGCGAGCGGGCGTTCAGCGCCCTCGGGCGTGAAGCTCGAACAATCGCCGAGCGCGAAGATGTGATCGTCGCGCGTGGATTGCAACGTCGGCCCGATCACGATCTGGTTCGCGCGGGTGGTTTCCAGGCCGCCGATGCCGCTCAGGAATTCGGCCGCCTTCACGCCCGCCGCCCACACCATCAGATCGGCCTGCGCCAGCGCGCCGTCATCGTGGACGAACCCGCCGGGGCACGCCTCGGTCACGCGCGTGCCGGTCTTCACCGTGAAGCCGATCATCTCCAGTTGCTGCTGGCTCGACGCCGAAATAGCCGGCGGAAACGCGCCAAGAATGCGCGGCCCGCTTTCGAGCAACGTGAGTTGCAAACGTTCGCGCACCGACGCGTCGCCGTACGCGCTCGCCACTTCGAGCAGACGGCTCAGTTCGGCCGCCAGCTCCACGCCGGTCGCGCCGCCGCCGACGATCGCGACACGCAGCGCCTCGTCGCGCGCCACGCTGCGAAACGCCCGCGCGCGCAGCGCTTCGTTGAAGATCTCGGCCTGCTTCTGGCTGTCGATAAAGTGACAGTGCGTCTTCACGCCCGGCACGCCGAAGTCGTTCGCGCGGCTGCCGAGCGCGAGCACCAGCACGTCGTAACCGACTTCGCGCGGCTCCAGCACCATCTTGCCGTCCGGCATGGTGATCGCGCCCAGTTGCACGCGGCGGCGCTCGCGGTCGAGACCGAGCATCTCGCCCGGCTCGTAGGCGTAGCCGTGTTCGCTCGCATGCGCGAGGAAGATCACCTGCTGCTGCTGCACGTCGCGCGTGCCGGCGGCAATGGTGTGCAACATCGGCTTCCAGATGTGCGTGGGGCTGCGGTCGATCAGCGTGACCTGCGCCTTGCCCGCACGCCCGAGCGTGTCGCCGAGCTTCGTTGCCAACACAATCCCGGCGATGCCGCCGCCCACGATCACGATACGAACCGGTTTCGACATTTTCAATTCAACGCGTGATGAATAAAGACCGATGGTAAACCCGCCCCATGCTGTGTGTCAAACGGACGCAGAATCGAATCCAGACGCCAACGCAGACGCGCAAGCCGACCCTCGCGCCGCGTCAACGCGCCCGATATGGGCTCTCGCGGTGACGCGGCCAGGCTCGGGTACACTCACGTCCATCGAAAATCATGGAATGCAGATCCGCATGAAAGAGAAGGCCACCGCATCGTTCACGCCCACGCCGATGAAGCGCGGCCGCGGGCGGCCGGCGCAGGACGCCTCGGTCGGCCCCGACGTGCTGCTGCGCAATGCGCGCAAGACCTTCGGCACGCGCGGCTACGACGCGACCAGCGTGCGCGAGATCGCGCGCGAGTCGGGCGTCGATCCCGCGCTGCTTGCGCATCACTTTGGTTCGAAAGAGGCCTTGTGGACGGCCGTGGTGGAACAGATCGCCGAACACGCCGCGCCCATGATCGCGGCCACGGCGGCCTTGCGCGACTCGGACCTCGGCCCGAAGGCGCGCGTGGATCGCGCGCTGGAAATCTATATCGACAAGGTGTTCGATCAGCCCGATATCGGCCTGTTCTTCGCCACCGCCGCCACCGAAGAAGGCGCGCGTCTCGACCGCCTCGTCGAACGTCTCGTGCGTCCGGTTCACGACGTGTTCGTGCCGCTGCTCGCGGACGCTGCCCGCGCAGGCGAGCTCAAGGTGCAGGACGCCGAGATGCTGTTCTTCGTGCTGATGAACGGCATCAGCAAGACCGTCAGCTACGCGCATCTGCTGGCCGCGTTCTCCACGCTGCCCAATCATCCGAAGAAATTCAAACGCAGCGTGCTGGAGACGGCGCTCGCTTTGCTGGCCTGAGCAAGGCCGGCACGCTCGTCGAACCAGGCAAGCCGGACATGTCAGGCACGCGCGCTGCGCCGGACAACCGGCCCCGCATCGTTCGCGTGCGTACGGTCGCCAGCGCACACATTGAACTAGCAGGACGCGCAGGACTGACTACAATGCTTGGGTGTCCTTCACGCTTGTCTCGCGCGTGAAGCGGCGCAGGCAGTGGCGTTCGGTAGTTACGTTCGGTAGTTACCCCAGGCGGACCCCAGGTCGTGTGACGTTTCAATTCCTTCATTGGAGGCATGTCATGACGTGCCTGAACGAAAGGATTGTCGGCGCAATCATTTTTATGCTGAGCGGATATGTATTCGCGGACGGCATCGCGACCGATGCGCCCGGAACCCTGACGCTGGCGAACATCGCGCCCACCCTGCCCATGGAAGTCGTCGCGGCGATACCCGAGCCGCAACGCTACGTCTATCGCTATGAGATGGCGTATCAGAATCGCGCGCCCGGCGCGCCGGAATCGCAATTCGACAACTTCTACAGCGCGCAGGTCGCCCACGAGTATCGCTTCGCCGATACGAGCGCGGCCGCAGGCGGCGCGCCGCCCGGTGCGGCCGGCCAGCCCGCGCAGGCGTATCTGCGCATGGGGCCGTCCACGGCGCCGCAGCTCTCGATCATGCAGATCCCCAACTCCACGCTCACGCTTGGCGCGCAACCGCAGCGCCGCCTCTCGCTGATCGTCGACGACTGGGTGTTCTCCGGCACGGCGCGCGTGGCCGTGCTGCACTCGCACGACACGGGCGCGACGCTGACCGTGCGCCACGGTTTCTAGCGCGCGGCAAGGAAGCCCGCGTTACGTCGGCGTTACGCGGGCGTTATGCCGGAGCAAGCGGCCCGTCGAACGACACGCGGTCGCGGCCGCCGCGTTTCGCCGCGTAGAGCGCGGCGTCGGCGAGACCATAGGCCGTGTCGAAGTCGGTGCCCGCCACGTTGTCGCTCACGCCGAAACTGGCGGTGATGCTGCGGCTCACCGGCTCCGGAAACGCGTGCGCCGCAATCGCCGCGCGCATGCGCTCGGCCAGATCGAGCGCATCGTGAATCTCGAAGCCCGGCAACACCACCGTGAACTCCTCGCCGCCCACGCGGCCGATGAGACCGTGCTCGCCCAGAATCCCGCGCAGGCAGTTGACGATGCCGAGAATCACCGCGTCGCCCGCCGGATGGCCGAAGTCGTCGTTGACCTTCTTGAAGTCGTCGATATCGAGCAGGATCATCACCGCGCGATCCGCACGCAGCGCCTTGACGGTGCGCTCGATCACCGCGCTGCGATTGAACACGCCCGTGAGCGCGTCGTGCGTCGCGCGATAGTGCAGTTGCTGCGTCAGCGCCTGCATCTCGCGCTCGGCGCGATCGCTACGCCCGATCAGCCGGCGCGTCTCGCGCATCAGGCGCTCGTAGTGGCGGATCAGTTCGTCGAGCGCCTGACGATAGGCGTCGGCATCCGCATGCGGGTCCGCGCCGATCGCGCGCGCGCGTTCGAGCGCCTCGCTCTCGTTGCGGAACAGATCCGGCGCATGATCGTGCGAGGCATCGCGGCGATACGCGGTCGTGTCCACGCCCGCGGCCTTCAAGTCGCCACCGGACAATCGTTGAACTTGATCGCCGTGAAGTCGGTCTGCAACTCCTCGCCGAATTCGAGGATCGTCTCGTCTTCCTCGTCGCGATACCAGTTCACCTGCACCTGATTGCCCGCCGAAGCCGCGCGGTCGAGCGCGTCGAACACGCTGAACAGCATCTTCGTGCTGGAGCTGTTGAAATACGTGAGCGTGACTTCGACCGTGATGGCCGCGGCCGTGCTCGCATCGAGCCACGCGTTGAGCTGCTCGATGATCGGCGCGTAAAACGCGGCGGCGTTCTCGGGATACGACTCGCCGCGAAGCGAAAGCCATTGCTGATCGAAGCGGAAATCGATTTCCGGCGAAGTCGCCGTGGCGGCGATAAATAGGTTTTCCATTCTGTAACCGGCCCTGGTCAGATGATGGTCTTGAGGCAAAAGAGCGTGGTATCGGGATCGTCCTCGCGCGGATAGAACGCGAATTCGAGCGGCGCGCTCGCATCGCGCGCCATCGTCAGAAAGCCCAGCCCCGCGCCCTTGCTCTCGGTCGGCGTGTCCGCGCGCAGCGACAACTTGTAGGCCTGCTTGATTTCCTCGATCGACATGGAACGCAGCGGCTCCAGCTTCTCGCGCAGATCGTTCACGGCCACCGTCGCGATCGGATTCATGCACACCATCAGATGGCGCTCGCCGTCGGCGGAAATGCACATCGCGCCTTCGCGCACGGCGCCGCCCTGCTGCCAGTTCTCGGAGAGCGCATCGGACGAGTAATGCACGATGTTCTGCGAGAGTTCGATGAACGACGAGAAGATCTTGCGGCGCGTCGGCCCGCTCAGTCCGGCCACTTCCAGTTGCAGCTTCACGACCTCGCTCATGGCGGCCACGATGCTGTGGGAGAAATAGCCCTTGTGATAAAAAATCAGGTTGCGCTGACGCGCAATTTCAAAGAAGCAATGGTTCTGATCCAGAATGGCAGACATATTCGTGGATTGCCTTAAACACGTGCAAAGAAAAGTGTGACGTCGTCGCGGCGCGCCTGCGCGCCTTGCCACTTGCCCAGCGCCTCGAGCAGGCGCGCCGAAATTCCGGCGGGCGTGTTCTCGCGGTCGGCAAGAATCAGTTCGAGCGCACGGCGTTTGCCGAACGCGATCTTGCGTGGGCCGCCGATCTGATCGGTCAGACCGTCGGTCGAGACGAACAGCAGACTGCCTGACGGCACGTCCACGGTATGCAAACCCCACGCGTAGTCGGCGAGGCTGTCGACATAGCCCACGCCCATGCGGTCGCCCGCAATGCTTTCGAAGGCGTCGGCGTCGGGGCGCAATACATGCAGCGCCACGCGCGCACCCGCGAACAGCAGTTGCGCGCGGCTCGCGTCGTACCAGAAGAACGCGGCGTCGAGACCGTCGTTGGATTGCGGCGCGTCGCCCACGCCGTTGATCTGGCCGAGCAGCGCCTTCACGTTGCGATTGACCGCCGCCAGCAGCGCGGACGGATCGCGCGGACCCAGTTGCTCCAGCGCCTGCGAAAGCGACGCCGACGCCAGCAGCGTCATGAACGCGCCCGGCACGCCGTGACCCGTGCAGTCGGCCACCGCGCCGAACCAGCCGTCGGCGAACGCGGCGAAGTGATAGAAGTCGCCGCCCACCACATCGCGCGGTTCCCAGACGAGCGCCGCGTCGGGCAGCGTGGTCGAGAGCGTTTCGCGCGAGGCGCGCAGCATGGCTTGCTGGATCACGCTCGCATACTCGATGCTCTGCATGATCTGGCGATTCTTCTCCGCCTGCATTTCCGCGACGATGCTCAGCAGACGTAGCCCGTTGCCCACGCCCAGGAAGCGGCCTTCGCGCGTGACGATGAAGCCATCCACCAGCGCCTTCTCGCCCACCTCGACGGTCTTGAACGTGAGCGCCTCGATGCTCATGTCCGCCTCGACGATCAGCGGCTCTTTATCCATGAACGCGATGCAGCTTTTTTTATCGTAAAGCTCGCGATGAAACGGCTTGCTCATTTGCGACAGGAAAATATCGCGATTGATCAGGCCGATGGGGCGATCGTTTTCGATCACCGCCAGACTGGCCATATCGCGCCGCGAATAGAAAATCTCCATGACCAGAGAATTCGAATCTGCAGCGTCGATGGCCGGTACGTCCTGTGCCAATTCCCCGGCGCTACGCGGACCTGCTGAAAGTCCCGGACGACGAAACTGCGCAAGCGCGGGATGCATGGCTATCCGTTCCAGTAAATAAGGAAAACCAGCACGCTAATGACTCTTTATGTCAGTTTCGTTACATTCGTCTGAGAAATAGCTCAAATCGACGCAATGATTACGCGTTCGCATTCGACGGCTTGCACGCTAACGTTTGCGCGTTTTTTGTCTGCTCGAAGCGGGTAATTTTGACTGCCCCGCGCACGCGGAGCCTTTTTTTGAGGGTTGCGGTGCAACACGCCTCGCGGCGCGAATGCAAGATGCACCGTTAGCGGCATGCGTGCGGCGCGAATGGATTATTTCTGGAAATTAAATAAATAACGCCAGTTGGCAATCGTTAATCGCGGCGCGATTTATTTCGAAAAGAGCGAATCACCATCTGGTTTTTTTATCGGCGATTCAACCGTGCATATCGAGCATCGACACGCGATTGCGGCCTTCGAGCTTGGCCTGATACATCGCGCGGTCGGCGGCGTCGAGCAGCGTCTGCGCGGCGCTGGCCGCGTCGTCCGGGTTCGTTGCGCGCGCATCGGCGCCAGCCGCGCGCTGAGCACGATACGCGGAAACGCCGATCGACACGCTCAGCTCGATGCACGCGCCGTCTTCGCTATGGACTACGATCGATTGCACCGCGCGCCGGATGCGCTCGGCCACGTTGAGCGCGTCGGGCATATCGCATTGCAGCAGCGCGACGAATTCCTCGCCGCCATAGCGCGAAATCGTGTCGCCCACGCGCACATGCTGACGCAGCGCGACGCCAATCGCCGCCAGCGCCTGGTCGCCCACCGTGTGGCCGTGCGCGTCGTTGATCTGCTTGAAATGGTCGATGTCGATGAACAGGCACGAGATCGGCTCGGCGTGATGCGCCGCGCGATGCACGTCGTGATGCAGCCGCTCGTCGAAATAGTGCCGGTTCGACAGACCCGTGAGCCGGTCGGTGATGCCGATCAGGCGCAGATGCTCGCGGTGCGCGACGTTGTCGAGACTCAGCGCGGCGACGTTCGCGAAGCGTTCGAGCAGGTCGGTCGCCATGCTCGCCTCGTAACGATGCGGGTCGCCGCTCGCGAGGCACAGATAGCCGAGCACCGCGTCGTGCGCGCAGAGCGGCAGCATGATCGCGCTGCCGTGGTGCGCGCGTACGTCGATGAACGCGTCGCGGGTCGCCGCGTCGAGTTCGCTCGCCGGGCCCAGCCAGCAATGCGCGAGCGCGGCCTGCGCGCCACACAGACGTGCGAGCGCCGCGCCGTTGCCGCGCCCGGTTTTCAGGCACGCAGCAGCGGCTTCGTGCGGCTCGTCGATCTCGAGCAGCTCGCGCAGCAACGGTTCGCGCTCATCGATCCAGAGACTGACCGAGGCGAGCGCGAACACCGTGCGAAGCCGCACGAGCACGCCGTCGAGAAAAGTGCTCCAGTCGCGAGCGCCGATCAATTGCAGCTCAACGCTCTGAAAGCTTCGTAGTGTGCGCTCGTTGCGCTGCACGGTTTCGATCAGCGTAGCCAGATCGCTTGCGGCGGGGGTCGCGGAGTCGGTCAAAATGCGCGCAGGAAATGCCAAATATTACTAATTACGGCAAGTTACGAAATTGCTTGAGCGATTTGCGCAATCGAACTGCGTGCGAGTCGCTTCGCGCCGGGTCTTTCGCACCATGCGGCCGCGCGGGCGATCCCTTACAATGAGCCGCTTTCGGGCCGCACTGGTTGCACGTTTAGCGTGCTTTTATCGTTTGAATGTCGTCGGCCCGACGTCTGCCTTTCTCCCGCCTCGCCATGAATCGTGATATCGAACGCGCGCTCGACGCCGCGCAACACCACGCCGCCGCCGGGCAGACCGACGACGCCGCGCGTCTCCTGCAAAACGTCCTGAATCAGGCGCCCGATCACGGCGAGGCCCTCGAAGGTCTCGGCTATCTCGCCGCGCGTCAAGGCGATCACGCGCGCGCGGCCGACTATCTCGTGCGCGCGTCGGCCAATATGACGATGTCGACGGAGCAATTGCATTTCGCCGCGCAGGTCTGCCAGCTCGCGCAGCGTCACGCCGATGCGCTCGCGCTCTACGAACGCGCCCTCACGCGCTCGCCGCATCACGCGGAATCGGTGCTGGGCGTGGCGATGGCGCTGATTCGTCTGGAGCAGCCGGCGCGCGCGCTGGCTACGATGGAGCAGCTTTGCAAACTGCAGCCGCGTTCGCCCGAAGCGCATTACAACCGCGGCACGCTGCTCGGCACCATGGCGCGCTACAACGAGGAACTCGACGCGTACCGGCACGCCATCGCGCTCAATCCGCGCTTCGTGCTCGCGCATGTGAATCTGGGCGTCGCGCTGCGCGATCTCGGGCGTTTCGACGAGGCGATGCAGCAGTTCAAGAAGGCGCTCAGCATCGATCCGAACGATGCAGGTGCGCGCACGAACCGCGCGCAGACCAATTTGCTGCGCGGCGAATTCGAGCACGGCTGGCGCGAATACGAATGGCGCTGGCGCGACGGCAGCCAGGATCACGGCTTTGCAGCGCAGACGCTCTGGACCGGCGCGCAGCCGATCGCGGGCAAGACGCTGTTCGTGCATCACGAACAAGGTTACGGCGACACGCTGCAATTTCTGCGTTTCGTCGATCGGCTGAGCGCGGCGGGCGCGCGCGTCGTGCTGCGCGTGCAGGACGCGCTGCTGCCGCTGCTGCGCGGCTATCGCGGCGCGGCCGAAGTGATCGGCGAAACGGACGCGGTGCCGCCGTTCGACTTTCACGTGCCGCTGCTGAGCCTGCCTTTCGTGCTGAAATTGCGCGCGGCCGATCTGGCCGTGACTGCGCCGTATCTCGATGCCGACGTGGACGCCGCGCCATGGAACGACGTGCTCGCTAATAACGAAGGCAGCCGCGAGCGCAAACCCAACATCGGCATCGTCTGGTCGGGCAGCCGCACGCATCTGAACGACCGCAATCGTTCGATGACGCTCGAACAGCTCTTGCCGCTCTTCGACGCCGACGCGCGCTTTTTCGCGCTGCAACCGGATATCCGCGAGCGTGATCGCGATGCGCTCGCGCAACTGGAACAGCGCGGCGTGCTGCGCGATGTGTCGGCGCGACTCACGAATTTCGCCGACACCGCCGCGTTCATTTCACGGCTCGATCTCGTCATCAGCGTGGATACGGCCGTGGCGCATCTCGCGGGCGCGCTCGGCAAGCCGGTGTGGATCGCGCTGCCCTTCATGCCCGACTGGCGCTGGCAACTCGGACGCAGCGATACGCCGTGGTACGCGAACGCGCGTCTGTTTCGTCAGACGCGGCGCGACGACTGGTCGAACGTGGTCAGCGAGTTGCGCGCCGCGCTCGACGCGCTGCCGCGCGACTGATTCGGCGCAAGGCTTCACGCTCACGCGTGCAGCTTGAGGCCCTTCACGGCCTTGTCGACGGCCTTCTTCGGCCCGTGCAACGCGATGCCGACGAGATTCAGATTGTCCGCGTCCTCGGCGCGAAACACCTCGCGATTGGCGGCGTCGTGGCCCGTCGAAAACATCGCGTGCACATAGGGCACGATCCGCACCTCGCGCGACATCGCCTGGCGATGCGCGGCCTGCAGGCCCGGCAGATCGGCGGCGAACACCATCATCGGCTGGCCGAGCATGCGGCCGTACTGACGCCCGGCGGCGTCTTCGTAGGGTTCGCCCAGCGCGTCGGGCGCGGCGGCGGCCACGCCGGTCGCGAGAAACGCGACCACATTGAGTTTTTGCCAGACGGCGAGATCGTCGCGCACGATCAGGGCCACTTTCGTATCGAACATGATTGCATCCGGAATGAACAAGCCGCCCATGATCGGCGACGTCCGGGGCGTCAGTCTGGAACGTTTGTGCACATGCGCCGGTAGGCGGCGGGCGTCATCCGGTAGGCGCGGCGGAACCAGCGCCCGAGGTGGCTTTGATCGGCGAAACCGACTTCCGCCGCGACCTGCGCGGGCGTGCGCCCCGCCGCCAGCAAACGGCGCGCGGCGCGCAGCCGCAAACGCACCAGATACGCGTGCGGCGAAGTGCCGAACGCGCGCTGAAACAGCCGCGTGAGCCGGAAACGGTCGATGCCCGCGATCTGCACGAGGTCGTCGAGGCCGAGGTTGCCGTCCATGTGCGCGTGCAGCGCGTCGCGCACGCGCGCGATCGCGGGCGGCGCCGCGCCGCCGCCGACAGAAAGCGTCTCGCGCAACTGGCCGCCGAGCAGCATCAGCAGGCGGTCGAGCGACTGGTCGCGCGCGAGGCGGCCCTCGTCGCCGTAGATCGCGAGAAAGGCCTGACGAATCGATTCGACGAGCGCGCGGTCGTCCACGAGCGTCTGGCCGAACGCGGCTTCCACACCGCCGAGGCCAGGCAGATCGAGCCGCTGCGCCGCGTGCGCGACCCACGTCTGCGGCAGGTAGAGCATCGCGTAGGTGAAGCCCTCGGTCTCGGGCGCGTGGCCGTCGTGCAGCGCGCCCGGCTCGATCAGGATCGCGCGGCCCGGCACGCTCGTGTGCAGCGCGCGATGGCACTGGAAACGCTGGACGCCCTGCTCCGTGTAGCCGATCAGCATGTCGTCGTGATCGTGCGGATCGTAGGCGTGGCCGCTGAAATGCGCGCGCAGGCCTTCGATGCCCGTCTCGGCGTCGCGGCGCGCGACGAGCCAGTTGCCGTCCACGCTTGCATCGGCGTTCGCATCGGTCATCGCGTTCGTCATGATGGGCGGGAATCCTCGTCTTCGGCAGCGGAATCAGCTGACCAGTTTACGTCAGCCCGGCGCGCCTTCGTGTTACAGATCGCTTTCAGCGCGGCAGACCGATGGAACTCCGCGCGCGGCGCGCGGGTCCGTCAAGGTATCGCACTTGCTCACAGAGAACGTTCACGTTCAACCGAAGCGAAATCATGCCGACGAATACCGCCACAAACCAGACCGCCAAGCTGCCCGCCGATCCGCATACCGCCCAGAACCCGCAAGCCGCGCCGCGCGCGAGCGCGTCGGCCGCCGGCGAACATCCCGCGCCGCCCTGCACGCTCGTGATCTTCGGCGCGGGCGGCGACCTGACGAAACGCCTGCTGATGCCGGCGATCTACAACCTCGCTGTCGACGGTCTGCTCGACGGCGGCATGCAGATCATCGGCGTCAATCACGGCGAGCGCGCCACCGACGCCTGGCGCAACGATCTGCACGACGCGCTCGCGCAATTCGCCGCCGACAAGGCCAGCACCTTTCACGCGGGCAAGCTCGACGAGCGCGCCTGGGACTGGGTTGCGCAGCGTCTGCACTACATGGCCGGCGACTTCGAAGACGACGCGCCTTATCAGCAGCTCGCACAAAAGCTCGACGGCGAAAAACGCGGCAACGTCGTGTTTTATCTCGCCGTGGGCGCGCGCTTTTTCAAGCCGATCATCGAGCGGCTCGGCAAGGCGGGGCTGCTCAAGCAGGACGGCGATGGCGACAAGTCAGGCGGCCAAGACAGCGGCCCGTTCCGCCGCATCGTGATCGAAAAGCCCTTCGGCACCGACCTCGCCACCGCGCGCGATCTGAACCAGCATCTGCTGCGTTTCGCGCAGGAATCGCAGGTCTATCGCATCGACCATTTTCTCGGCAAGGACACCGTGCAGAGCATTCTCGCGGTGCGCTTCGCGAATGCGATGTTCGAGCCGATCTGGCGGCGCGAATATATCGACAGCGTGCAGATCACGGCGTCGGAAGTGATCGGCGTGGAAGGGCGCGGCAGTTTCTACGAGCCGACCGGCGCGTTCCGCGACATGGTGCCGAACCATCTGTTCCAGTTGCTCGGCATGATCGCGATGGAGCCGCCGAACTCGTTCGACGCGGAGTCGGTGCGCAACCGCAAGGCCGAGATCTTCGACGCGCTGCAGCCGCTCAAGCGCGACGACGTGGTGTTCGGGCAGTACGCGAAAGGTCCGGCGGGCGTGGCGTATCGCGACGAGCCGAACGTCGCGAAGGACAGCACGACGCCCACTTACGCGGCCGCGCGCGTGCATATCGACAACTGGCGCTGGGCGGGCGTGCCGTTTTATCTGCGCACCGGCAAGCGGCTCGCGGCGCGGCGCACGGAAATCTCGGTGCAACTCAAGAGCGTGCCGTTCCGGCTGTTTCGCGATACGCCTGTCGACGCGCTCACGCCCAACGTGCTGACGCTGCGCATCGATCCGACGCATGGCACGCGCTTCGATTTCAACGTGAAGGTGCCGGGGCCGGTCATGCGCGTGGGCCCGGCGTCTTCGTCGTTCGACTACAACCAGTTCTTCGCGGAGCACGCCAACGTCGGCTACGAAACGCTGCTGTACGACTGCATGCTCGGCGACCAGACGCTGTTCCAGCGCGCCGACAGCATCGAATCCGCGTGGGCCGCCGTCGATGGCGTGCTACATCCGCGCGGCGCGCCAATTCCGGTGCACGACTATCCCGCTGGCAGCGCCGGTCCCGCCGAAGCCGACGCGCTGCTCGCCCGCGACGGACGCGCCTGGCGCGCGCTCGCTGCGGACGAGCCCGCAAGCTCATAAACTCGAGTTATCGCACGGACGAACCATGGAGGAGCGAGTGGCAACAGCACGAAAAACAACGACGCCGAGTACACGGAAAGCAACGGCAAAGCACGCTACATCGGTTAAAAAGACAAGCGCGAAGCAGACCGTGGCGAAGAAAGCCCCGGCCAGACGCACGCGCGAGCCCGAGAACATTCTGGCCATCGACATCGGCGGCACCGGCCTGAAAGCGGCCATCATCGACGCGAACGGCACCATGCGGACCGACCGCGTGCGCGTGGCGACGCCGCATCCGTGTCCGCCGGATCTGCTTGTCGAGACGCTGCATACGCTCGTCCAGCCGCTCGTCGAGCAGTATCCGCCGAAGCACATTTCGATTGGCTTTCCCGGCTTCGTGCGCGACAACCGCGTGCTCACCGCGCCGCATCTCGGCGTGGAAGGCTGGAACGACGTGCCGCTCGCGCAGCTGCTCGGCGAGCGGCTCGGCGTGGCGTCGGTGCGCATGATCAACGATGCCGAAATGCAGGGTTTCGCCGCCATCGAAGGACGCGGCCTCGAATTCGTGCTGACGCTCGGCACGGGCGCGGGCACCGCGTTGTTCCGCGACGGCGAGCTGATGCCGCATCTCGAACTCGCGCATCACCCGGTCAGCAAGAAGCACGCGTATGACGAATATATCGGCGACGCGGCGCGCAAGAAGGCGGGCAACAAGCGCTGGAACGCGCGCGTCGAGAAGGTGATCGGCATCCTCGACTCGCTCGTGCATTACGACAAGCTGTGGATTGGCGGCGGCAATGCCGAACGGCTGACTTTCACGCTACCGCCGAACGTGGCGACCGTGCCGAACGATCGCGGCATCGAGGGCGGCGCGCGGCTGTGGCATCCGCGCTCGATGCGCGAGACGCGGCAGTTGCCCGCCGCGACGCAGCGCACCGGCGAATTCGAGTAGACGCCGACTGGCCGATTAGCCGATTGGCCGCGCGCGGCTGCGCTTACCAGCGCAGCAGCCGTGGCCCGAGCCACGCGCCGATGGCGGCGGGCAGCAACATGCCGATCGCGTACCAGACGCTCCAGAACGCCGGGCTCATCTCCGGGCAATGCGCGCAATAGGCGATGGTCGCCAGCGCGCTCGCGAACAGTCCGGCGGCAGCGCCCGCCACGCGCGGGCGCGTCGGCGCGAGACCGCGCGCGGCCCAGAACACCGCCGCGAACGTCGGCACCGACAGGAGCACGATATTGAACGGACAGGTGCGCCACGAGAGGCCGAGCACGAGCGTCGCGCGCTGCGCGGGCTCGGCTGCGCCGAGCGTGATCCAGCCGCCCGCCCACACGGCCAGGAAGGGCACGACCAGCAGCGCCCACGCATAGCCGCCGCGCACGCCGGGACGTCCGACACGGCTCACCGCGAGCGCCGCCGCCAGCGCCACGCAAACCGGGAACGCGAGCTTGGCCCAGAAGATCGGCGTTTGCGCGACCGTCAGCAGATCGTGGCGCACGCCGAACACGATGCTCATCAGCACCAGCGAACCCGCGAAACCCAGCGGCAGCGCGCGCGCGAAGCGGCGCAGCGCGACCTTGCGGTCCACTCTGGCGACGCCCGTCGACAGCAGGCTGATCAGGTCGTCGGTTTTCATTGCGCCCCCCGGATGCGCGCGGCGAGCGCCTTGAGGCCGCGGTGAATGCCCACTTTCACCGCCGATTCCGAAAGCCCCGTGAGCTTCGCCGTCTCCACGACCGACATGCCTTCGAGCTTCACGTGGACGATGGGCAGGCGCTGCTTGTCCGGCAACTGGTCGAGCAGCTTGCCGATGTCGCGGCGCGCCTGCGAAGGTTCGTCGTCGGGCGTGGCGAACAGATCGGTATGGTCGTCGAGCGGATCGTTGAGCGATTCGCGGCGCGCGCGCGAGCGGAAAAAGTCCATCAGTTTGTAGCGGGCGATCGCATGCACCCAGGCCGTGAGCGGTTCGTCGGGACGCCACGTGTGACGCGCGTTGTGCACCGCGAGCAGGATTTCCTGCACGAGATCTTCGACGTCGTCGTGCAACTGCGGAATGCGGCGGCGCAGATAGCCGCGCAAATGACGCGTGAGCTCCTGCAGGAAGCTGCGGTATGCGTCGGCGTCACCTTCCAGTCCGCTGACGAAGAGCGCTTTGAGACGGATTTCCGCGGGATACAAAGGGCGTCCTGGGCTGTCGCAGCGGTCGGTTGACGTGGCGGGAGCGCCCGCCTGGTGAAAGCTTGCAACGGGCTTGCGGCTGGCCGAACCCGCGTGAAATACGGGCTCGATGATCCGAGCGTAGCCGAACCCGTTGCGCATCGCAATAGCGCCCGCGCCGACGCCGTCGCCACCTCCGCTGTCGGGTTCCTGCATCCGCCATCGCTTTGCCGCTTTTGCCCAGCTCACCTTGTTGATGCTCCGTATTCGTTCGCCCATACGCTGCTCGCCCGAGCGTGCCGTGTCGACGTAATTCGTCGCGGGCGGCGCGGCGGTTACACGCGGCGTGAATTTAATCGCGCAGCGCAGCATGCGCAGAAATTTTTCAGCCGCGCTGTAACCGGCGAAGCGCGCGCGGCGAATTCACCGTAACCGCAACGCACTTGCCCCACGAGGAATTCGCCATGGGACCGACCACCGGAACGCCGAACGCCGTCCAGCGCGCCACGCCGCCAGCGTCGCCTGCGGCGCGCCGCGAACGCCCGATTCATCCGCTCTGGTTGCGCGTCACGCACTGGCTCAACGCGCTCGCGGCGCTCGTCATGATGTTCTCGGGCTGGCGCATCTACGACGCCTCGCCGGTGTTTCGCGGCATCGTCATTCCGCCGTCGATCACGCTGGGCGGCTGGCTCGGCGGCGCGCTGCAATGGCATTTCGCGGCGATGTGGCTGCTGTTCTTCAACGGCCTCGTCTATCTCGGCCTGAATCTCGCGAGCGGCCGCCTGTTCGCGAAGTTCTTGCCGCTGAGTCCGCGCGCCGTGCTGCGCGATCTGCGCGCCGCGCTCGCGGGCAAGCTTTCGCACGCCGACCTGCGCGAGTACAACGCCGTGCAGAAGCTCGCGTATCTCGTCGCCATCGGCGATCTGATCGTGCTGGTGATGTCGGGTCTCGCGATCTGGAAGTCGGTGCAGTTTCCCGTGCTGCGCGAACTGATGGGCGGCTACGACCGCGCCCGCGTGGTGCACTTCTGCGCGATGGCGCTGCTCGCGGCGTTCGTCGTGGTTCACGTGACGATGGTCGCGCTCGTGCCGCGCTCGCTGCTCACGATGTTGCGCGGACGCTGATCGCGGCGCCGTTTCGCGAAACCGGCATCGAGATATCCATAAGGATTCCCAATGAACACGAAGAATGCGCGCATCGTCACCGTGGACCGCGCGGCGATTCTCACCGACGCGCGCCGCGAGATCGACAAGCTCGACATGCCCGCGCGCCGTCTGTTCGGCAAGCGCCTGCTCACGCTCGGCGGCCTCTCGATGCTGACCGGCTGTTCGATCACCGACGACGCCTCGGTCAACACGCTGCTCAGCGCCGTGTCGCGTCTGAACGACCGCGTGCAGGCGTTCATCTTCAATCCGCACCAACTCGCGCCGACTTATAGCGAAGCGCAAATCACGCGGCCGTTTCCGTTCAACGCGTTCTATAGCGAGGATCAGGCGCCCGTGGTAGATGGCGGCAGCTATCGGCTCAAGCTCGGCGGGCTCGTGAGCGGCCAGCGCGCCTGGACGCTGCCCGAACTCTACGCGTTGCCGCGCGCCGATCAGATCACGCGGCATATCTGCGTGGAAGGCTGGAGCGCGATCGGACGTTGGGGCGGCACGCCGTTCGGCGACTTCCTGCGCCGCGTGGGCGCGGACACGAGCGCGCACTACGTGGCCTTTCGCTGCGCCGACGATTACTACGAAAGCATCGACATGGCCACGGCGCTGCATCCGCAGACGCTGCTCGCGTTCGATTACGACGGTCAGCGTCTGCCCGCCAAATACGGCTATCCGATGAAGCTGCGCATGCCGACCAAGCTTGGCTACAAGAACCCCAAGCACATCGTCGAGATTGTCGTCACGAACACGTATCCGGGCGGTTACTGGGTCGACCAGGGCTACAACTGGTTCGGCGGTTCGTGAGGGCTCGTTTTTTCACTGCGTTTTTCACCGCGTTTTTTCAACTCGTCTTTTCACTCCGCTTTTTGCGGTACGTTTCACTCACCAGGAGCACTGCCATGAAGAAGATCACGATCGCCGCACTCGCCGCCGCTTCCCTCGCCGCCACGCTGGGCCTGAGCGCGGGCAGCGCCTTCGCGCAAGGCAACGGCGCGATGTCGAACGACGCCATGTCGAAAGACAGCATGCAGAAGGACACGATGGGCAAGGACGCCATGTCGAAGGACGACATGAGCAAGGGCGGCGCGATGTCCCACGACAAGATGAGCAAGCCGATGAAGAAGGACAGCGCCATGGGGATGGACCACGGCGCATCGGGCGCGATGTCGAAGTAAGGGTCGAAATAAGCGCGCCACGCGCAGTTCGCGCCGCCAGCCGCGCTCCCCGCTCACGCGGGAGCGCGGCTTTTTCTTCGCCCGGTTGACAGCGTGGTCAGGCCACCTGCCGCGCCGCCTTAACATGCGCATCTGAAATCTTTATATGAAATCACTATTTAAATTGCGCATGACGCGGTGATAGGCTGCATTCGATCGGCGGGGCGGCGTTCGCGCGCGCCGCGCTCTCCCCCAACACGACGATGCGCGCCGGCGGCCGCCCGGCGTCCGCCAGCCCAGGAGCCACGATGAGCGTCGAATTCATAGGCATGATCCAGCAGCGCAAGGTATCTGAAACCCATCTTGCGCAAGGCCCCGCAATCGACGTCGACTATGTGCGCCAGTTCGCGCAGGCGCACGA
The DNA here is from genome assembly GCF_017104805.1 of Paraburkholderia sp. Ac-20347. Taxonomy (NCBI): domain Bacteria; kingdom Pseudomonadati; phylum Pseudomonadota; class Betaproteobacteria; order Burkholderiales; family Burkholderiaceae; genus Paraburkholderia; species Paraburkholderia sp. Ac-20347. The sequence goes on from NZ_JAAGPN010000123.1 coordinate 20,898, forward strand.
AAACGCCGGATTCGACCGCATTCTCGTGCCGCACAGCTCCGTGAGCCCGGACGCCACGCTCACCATCGCCTACGCCGCGAGCGTGACCTCGCGCGTGCATTTCATGCTCGCGCACCGTCCCGGCTTCGTCGCGCCGACGCTCGCCGCGCGCCAGCTTGCCACGCTCGATCACTTCTCGGGCGGCCGTCTCGCGGTCCACTTCATTTCGGGCGGCAGCGACACCGACCAGCGCCGCGACGGCGACTTCCTCACGCACGACGAACGCTACGCGCGCACCGACGAGTATCTGCAGATCCTCAAACGTGTCTGGACCGAAGAGAAGCCGTTCGATCACACGGGCCGCTTTTATCGCTTCGAACAGGCGCATTCGGAAATCAAGCCGCGCCAGCAGCCGCACGTGCCGATCTATTTCGGCGGCGCGTCGGCGGCCGCGCTCGAAGTCGCGGGCAAGCATGCCGACGTCTACGCGCTGTGGGGCGAATCGCAGCAGCAAGTGAAGGAACTGATCGAGCGCGTGCGCGGCGAAGCGGCCAAACATGGCCGCAGCGTGCGCTTCTCGGTGTCGTTCCGCCCGATTCTCGCCGATACGGAAAAGGCCGCGTGGGCGCGCGCCGAGCACATCCTCGAAGAAACGCGCCGTCTGCGCGCCGAACAGGGCGTCGCGGCCGGCGGCCCGTTGCAGAGCGAAGGCGCGCGGCGTCTGCTCGCGGCGAGCGGCGACGGCGTGCGCGCCGACGATCGGCTGTGGACCGCCGTGGCCAAGGAGATCGGCGGACGCTCGAATTCGACGGCGCTCGTCGGCACGCCCGAGCAGGTCGCGCAGACGCTCGCCGAATATCACGCGCTGGGCGTCACGACCTTCCTGATTCGCGGCTTCGATCCGCTCGAAGACGCCGTCGACTACGGCCGCGTGCTGATTCCGGCCACGCGCGAACTCACGTCGCGCTTGACGGCTTCAAAAGCAGAGTCGAAAGCCGCTTGATCGACGAACAGGAACGCATCATGACCACCACGCTCGATATCGCCCAGGATTTCCGCCAGCCGCCCGTGCGCCGCTTCTGGTTCGACGACGACAGCGCCGCTCACGCGCGCAGCGTCGCCGAAGAACGCCGTCATCGCCAGGAACGGCTCGCGGGCGCGTTTCGCCTGTTCGCACGCTACGGCTTCGATCAGGGGCTCGCGGGCCACATCACCGCGCGCGACCCCGAATGGCCCGACCACTTCTGGGTCAATCCGCTCGGCCTGCACTTCGGGCGCATCCGCGTCTCCGACCTGCTGCTCGTGAACCGGCACGGCGAGATCGTGGTCGGCCACGGCCCCGTCAATCAGGCTGCCTTCGCGATCCACGCCGCCATCCACGAAGCGCGCCCCGACGTGGTGGCCGCCGCCCACACGCACTCGCTCTATGGCAAGGCGTGGTCGACGCTCGGCCGCACGCTCGATCCGCTGACCCAGGACGCCTGCTCGTTCTACGAGGACCACGCGCTCTTCGACGATTTCCAGGGCGTCGTGCTCGACACCGGCGAAGGCGCGCGCATTGCCGCCGCGCTTGGTCAGCACAAGGCCGCGATCCTCAAGAACCACGGCATCCTGACCGCCGGTCCGAGCGTGGAAGCCGCCGCGTGGTGGTACATCGCGCTCGACAACGCCTGCCATGCGCAACTGCTCGCCGAAGCGGCGGGCACGCCGCAGCGCATCCCGCACGACGTGGCCGCGCTCACGCACCAGCAGGTGGGACGCCCTGGCGGCGCGCAGTACGCGTTCGAGAGTCTTTACGCGGGCCTCGTCGCCGCCGAACCGGAGCTGCTCGACTGATGGCGATCCACAAACTGCGTCACTTCGTCGGCGAGATCGCGCGTCTCGTCGATGAGGCGCCCGAAGAACCCGCGCTGATCGAACGCGGCCTCGCCGCCTTGCGCGATCTCGTGCGCGACGACGACTGGCTGCCCGACGCGTTCGCGCAACCGTCGCCCGAACGCTATTGCCAATATCTGCTGCACGCCGACGCGCGCGAGCGCTTTTCGGTCGTGAGCTTCGTCTGGGGGCCGGGGCAGCGCACGCCCGTGCACGACCATACGGTGTGGGGGCTCATCGGCGTGCTGCGCGGCGCGGAGTATGCGCAGGCGTACCGGCGCGACGCGCAGGGCGCGCTGCACGAACACGGCGCGGAAGTGCGTCTCGCGCGCGGCGACGTGGAAGCAGTCTCGCCCGCCATCGGCGACATTCATCGCGTGCGCAACGCCTTCGACGACCGCGTCTCGATCAGCATCCACGTGTACGGCGCGAACATCGGCGCGGTGCGCCGCGCGACCTATCCCGCCGACGCGCCGCCCAAACCGTTCATCTCCGGCTATTCGAACGACCTTCTCCCGAACCTCTGGGACCTCAGCAAGGAACACCCCGTCACATGAAGTCATTTCCCACGCGCAGCCTTCACGACGTGCGCGCCGCCCTGCTCGCGAAACGCGAAATCGCCCTGCTCGACGTGCGCGAGGAAGATCCGCACGCGCAATGCCATCCGCTGTTCGCGGCGAACCTGCCGCTCGCGAAACTCGAACTCGATGCGTGGACCAAACTGCCGCGCCGCAACGTGCCGATCATCCTGCTCGACGATGGCGAAGGCTTCGCCGAGCGCGCGGCGCAGCGGCTCGACGCGCTCGGTTATACCGATGTCGCACTGCTCGAAGGCGGTCTGCGCGGCTGGATCGATGCGGGCGGCGAGGTGTTTCGCGACGTCAACGTGCCGAGCAAGGCGTTCGGCGAATTCGTCGAAGCGCAGCGTCATACGCCGTCGCTGTCCTCCGAGTCCGTCGATGCGTTGCTGCGCAGCGGCGCCGACGTGGTCGTGCTCGACGCGCGCCGCTTCGACGAATACCGCACCATGAACATTCCCGGCAGCATCAGCGTGCCGGGCGCGGAACTCGCGCTGCGCGCCCGCGCGCTCGCGCCCAATCCGGCCACGCGCGTGATCGTCAATTGCGCGGGGCGCACGCGCAGCATCATCGGCGCGCAATCGCTCGTGAATGCGGGGCTGCCGAATCCGGTCGCCGCGCTGCGCAACGGCACGATCGGCTGGACGCTCGCGGGACAGACGCTGGAGCACGGCAGCGCGCGCCGCTTCGACACGCATGCGG
>NZ_JAAGPN010000124.1:0-24000 GCF_017104805.1 Paraburkholderia sp. Ac-20347
ATGCGCGCGCCAGCTCGAATCGGTGCCCGGCGCGCCCGTGTGCGCCGAGCCCTCGGGCGCCGCGCCGCGCACGAGATCGGTGAGGATGTCGCCCGCCGAAATGAAGGCGGGGAAGCCGGTCGAGAAGTCGGGGCCAGTGCTGCAGGTGCTCATCGCATGTTCCTTCGCTGAATCGGTCGCGGGTGCGTTGCTTGTGCGTTGCCGGTGCTTTGCCAGTGCGTTGCGGTGATGTCGTGACGCGGCGCGCGGATCAGGCCGCGCCGTCCGTGCCGTTGGCACCGACGTTCGCGTCTTCTTCCTCGCGTCCGACGATCGGCGCCATGCCGCGTCCGGGCAGCGCGTTCAGGACTTCGTAGCACGCGCCCATGGTGTGATAGTCGGTCTTGCCGGCCGGGCTCTTTTCGTCGCTGTACTTGCGGTTGTCGCAGGTGAGGATGCGATACCACGCGCCGTAGCGATGATCGACGAAATGCTTCCAGCTATAGCGCCAGATCTCGTCGTACCAGTCCCAGAAGCGCTCGTTGCCGGTGCGCTTGCCGAGCAGCGCGGCGGTGGCGAAGGTCTCGGCCTGGACCCAGAAATACTTGTCGTGATCGCAGACGGTGTAGTCGGGCCCGAAGCCGTAGTAGAGCCCGCCGTGATCGTTGTCCCAGGCGTGCATCATGGCCGCGTCGAACAGCTCGATCGCGCGCGGCAGCAGCCACGGCAGCGGACGATGACGTTCGAGAATCAGCAGCAGCTTGGCCCATTCGGTCTGGTGGCCCGGCTGGAACCCCCACGGGCGGAAGATGTTCGTGCTGTCTTCCTTGTTGTAGTCCCAGTCGACCGACCAGTCGGCGTGAAAGTGCTCCCAGACCAGCCCTTGCGAGAGCCGCGCCTGACGCAGCGTGATGTTCGACGCGACGCGCTCGGCGCGGTCGAGATAGACCAGATGGCCGGTCGCCTCGTAGGCCGCGAGCAGCGCCTCGGTGGTGTGCATGTTGGCGTTCTGGCCGCGGTAGCTGGAGACCTCCCAGTCGGCGCTCGCCTCGTCGGCGTAGAGGCCCGCCGCACCGTCCCAGAAGCGATGCTCCATCAGCTCGAAGGTGGCGGCGATCATCGGCTTCGCTTCTTCGATGCCGGCCATCGCGGCGTGCGCGTAAGCGAGCAGCACGAAGGCGAGGCCGTAGCAGTGGCGCGTGGCGTCGAGCGTGCGCTTCTGGCCGTCGCGCCAGTCGATCTCCCAGTCGTAACCCTCGAGCTGCGGGTCCCAATGCACTTCGCGCAGGAATTGCAGGCCGTGGCGCGCGTAGTCGAGATGCTGCGCCTCGCCGGTTTCGCGGTACGCCATCGCGTAGTTGAACACGTAGCGGCAACTGCTCACCAGATGGCGCGAATGCGCGTTGTAGATCGAGCCGTCGTCGCGGAAATAGTGGAAGAAGCCGCCCGACGGGTCGTACACGTTGGGCGCGTAGAAGCGCAGCGTGTCGGCGATATGGCCGAGCAGGAAGGCGCGGTCCCGAAAGCTCGCGACGGCGGGCGCGGCGGTCTGGGCTTCAACGGTGGGTGCGGTGTCGGATGGCTTCGTCATGGCTTTCTCATCTCGGCTGCGTGGGTTCGGCTTGATTCGGTTTGCTACGTTGTTCTGGCGATGCGGCGTGATTCTGTGGCCGTATCAGGATGCTTCGGGCTGCGTCTTGCCGCGGCGCGCGACGGTTTCCAACGGCGGCGGCGCGGTGGATTTCGGCGCCGGTTTCAACGCCGGTTTCAACCCGCCGCCCGTCGTGCTCGCGCGTTCGACGAGCCGCACCGGCAGCACGATCTCGTTCGCCTGCGGCGTTTCTTCGAGCAGCAATTCGACGCCGCGCCGTCCGAGCGCTTCCTTGTCGACGGCGAGCGTCGTGAGCGCGGGCGTGGCGTGCGCGGCGGCGGCGATATCGTCGAAACCGACGATGGCGATGTCCTCGGGCACGCGCAGGCCGTTCGCCTGGCACACGCGCAGGGCGGCGAGCGCGGCGGCGTCGTTGTAGGCGAACACGGCGTCGGGCGCCGCCTCGCCGCGCTGGCGCGCGCCGTCGAGCAGACGCTGCATTGCGAGCGCCGCGCCGGTGTCCGGATCGAGGCCGCCTTCGATGGTGGTTTCGAGCGACGGATCGAACAGCAGACCCGCTTCGAAGAACGCGCGCCGGTAGCCGAGCGCGCGCTGCGCGATGCTGTAGTGCGCAAGCGACCCGCCGATAAACGCCACGCGCCGCCGCCCCATGGCGAACAGGTGATGCATGGCGAGCGCCGCGCCCGCGGCGTTGTCGATGTTCACCGAGCGCAGCCCCTCGGACCACAGGTCGATCAGCACGAGCGCGCGTTGCAGCGCAACCAGCGCGGCGAGCGTTTCCGGCTCGACGAAGCCCGCCACGGCGACCGCGTCGGGCGCGTGCAGGCGCAATTGCTGGATGGTGTCGTCGGCGGGACCGGCGGTGAGCAGCGCGGGCACGATGCCGTGTTCGCGGCACGCGTCTTCCACGCCGTGCAGGACGTGCGAGAAGAACGGGCTGGCCGCGAAGTTGTTGTGCTGGCGGTGCAGCAGGAAGGTGAGGCGACGGATGCGCGGACGCAGCTGTGCGCTGTCATAGCCCATCGACTGCGCGATCTCGACGATGCGCGCGCGCGTGGCTTCGGAAAGCCCCGGCTGGTTCTTCAGCGCGCGGGACACCGTGCCGATCGACACGTTGGCCGCCTGCGCGACGTCGCGAATGGTTGTCCCCATGATTCCTGTTAGCCCTGGCTGGTGTGGTCAGGTGTGCGGCGATTGTATAGTAAAAACCGGGGCGCACAACGTTGCATCGGGCCGAAAATCCCCCGTAAATACCCGTAATCACGGCAATAAACGTAAATTGACATGTTTAGTAAAACTTCCTAAACATGGTCGGTCGCGCAGGATGCGGGCACGTCGTTTGCGCTATGTCGCAGGTCATCATTCGAAACGGAACGGAGGCATCATGCTCGGCACCTTGCTTCTCGTCATACTGATCCTGCTGCTGATTGGCGCCTTTCCTGCCTGGCCGCACAGCCGGTCCTGGGGCTACGCGCCGTCCGGCACGCTGGGCATCGTGGTCATCGTCGTGGTCGTGCTGGTGTTGATGGGGACGATCTAGCGGCGTAGGCGTGAGGGGCGCGGCAGTTGCGTGACGCGCTCAGAAGCGACGAGGCCGGCGCGGAGTGATCCGCGCCGGCCTCGTTTTTTTCGTCTGCCTTCGTTTGCCCGTTCGTCTGATTGCGCTTCAAGCCGCGCGCTAAGCCGAGGATGCTTTTGCCTGGCCGCTCGCCGTCGTCGTCGTGAGCGTGGGCAGCAGCGTCGCGCTTTCGCCGCCGTCGATCACGACGAGTCCGCTCGCTTCCTGCTTCGCGCGGCGCTTGGCGATGGCGGCCAGCGACGCGATCGCATCGCTGCCATGCTGCGAGCCGTGGCCCGGCGCGATATGCACGCAGCCGACCGCCATCGTCACGAAGGCGAAGAAGGCCGGATGCCCCTGGCGGTCCTCGCCGTGGATGCCGCCCGCGAGCCGGTCGGCGGGCGCGTAGAAACGCTGCGCGCCCGCGTTGAAGGTCTCGATCGCATGACGCACGCGCTCGCGCCAGGTTTCGCTCTGGAATAGCACCAGAAAATCGTCGCCGCCCACGTGGCCGAGAAAATCGCGCGTGGGATCGCACGCGTCGGCGAGCACCTGCGCCGCGAACTTCAGCACCTCGTCGCCCTGCCAGTAGCCGTACTGGTCGTTGAACGGCTTGAACTGGTTCAGATCGACGTAGCAGGCGTGAAAGCCCGCGTCGTGCGAAAGCAGCCGGTCGATGTGCGAACTGATCGGAATGTTGCCCGGCAAAAAGGTGAGCGGATTCGCGTAACGCGCGGCCTGGATGCGCACTTCGGTGACCGCGCGCACGAGGCTCTCGCCGGTGCCGAGCCCGGCGTAACGGCCGCTGTCGGTGATCACGAAGCCATCGGCGAGATAGCGCTGGTCGTCGCTCGCGAGCAGCGTCGCCATCTGCTCGACGCTCATGGTCTGTTCGATCAGCACCGGCGAAGCATTCGCGAATTGCAGACACGCCTTCTTGCCGAACAGCTCGCGGTGATACGGCAGCGCGTAGCGGTCCATGAAGGCGCGCCGGTTGATCAGCGCGATCGGCGTCTCGCCTTCGACCACGGCTACCGCGTGCAGGTCGGGCAGGCGCGTGAAGAGTTCGAGCACGTCGTTGTTGGTCGCCTTGCGCGGCAGCGCGGGCGCGTGCACGCGCATTTTCTCCGCGGGCGCGCTGCCGTTGCCGCTCGCGCCCGTGTGCCGCGTGGCTTCCGGAAACACGGCGATGTGCTGCGCGCGCAGCGCGTCGCGCGCGCGTTCGGCCAGCGCGCGCGGCGGCTGCGCCTCGGGTCGTCCGAGGAAGAAGCCCTGACCGGTCGCGATGCCCATGTCGCGCAGCACGATCAGATCGGCTTCGTTCTCGATGCCTTCCGCGACGAGCCGCGCGCCGCTCGCCTGGGCGAAGTGCTGCATCGCGCGCACGGCTTCGAACTTGAGCGCGTCGTTGGCGATGTCCTGGATGAAGAAGCGGTCGATCTTCACGACGTCGGGCTGCAACTGCACCCACACGTTCATGCTCGCGTTGGCGCTGCCGTAGTCGTCGAGCGCGAATTGCGCGCCCGCCGCGCGCAGCGCCGCGACCACGTGCTTGAAGCCGTGCACGTCCTCGACCGCGCATTGCTCGGTCAGCTCGATGACGACGCGGTGCGCGTCGAGCGTGCCGTCGAACAGCGCGAGCGTGTCGCGGCCGTGATCGGTCAGGTCGCGCAGGGCGTCGGCGCTGAAATTGAGGAACAGCTTGCCCTGGCAGCCGAGCTGCGCGAAGGCGGCGATGCAGGCGGCGGCCGCGGCGCGTTCGAGCGCGAGCGTGCAGCCGGCGCGGTTCGCTTCGGCGAACAGGGCGGCCGGCGATTCGAGCGGCGAACCGGCGGGGCCGCGCACGAGCCCCTCGTAACCGAGGATCACGCCATCGTCGAAATCGACGATCGGCTGGAAGACGGCGCGCAGCTGGCGCTGGGCGATCAGGGCTTCGATGCCGGCCGGGCTGGCGGCGGACAACGGAATAGCCATCGGAGCCGCAGTCCTCTGGACCGGCGGCGTGGACGCGCGTGCAGACATGGAAAGAGCCACGACAGGCTTTGACGACAGAAATAACGGCAGCAGCGTCTGCCAATTGAATGAACTTTTAATGACAGTCAGACGAAAAGGGGGCGCGGACCGGGAGGCTAACGTTTGCGCGGCGCGGTGCTGTGGCCGCGGGGCGTCAAGGTCGCGATGAAGGCGGGAAGCGGGGGAGGAAGACGAGCGCGCGAGCGAGTGGCGCGGGTCGGTCGGTGAGGAGGGGGGGCTGCGCGAAGAACCCGGCAGCGAGAGGAACACGGTGGGCGCGGCCGCGCCCACCGAAGGCGTTATCGACGCGCGGCCGCCGTGCGTTCGCCGCCGGCGCGCGATTCGTCGCCGGCATCGGTTGCGCGCTCGGCGCTCATGTCGCGTGCGCCCCAGCGCTGGGCGAGCGCCGCGCACACCATCAGCTGGATCTGGTGGAACAGCATCAGCGGCAGCACGACCGCGCCCACGGCGTTCGACGCGAAGATCACCTTCGCCATCGGCACGCCTGCCGCGAGGCTCTTCTTCGAGCCGCAGAAAATGATGGTGATCTGGTCCGCGCGCGAGAAGCCCAGCTTTTTGCTCGTGAACATCGTGATGCCGAGCGCCAGCGCGAGCAGCACCGCGTTCACCACCACGAGCCCGCCGAGCGCGGCGAGCGGCGTGTGGTGCCAGAGGCCTTCGTTGATGGCTTCCGAGAACGCGCCGAACACCACCAGCAGGATCGAGCCCTGATCGACGAACTTGAGCACGCCGCGATTGCGCTCGATCCAGCGTCCGATCACGGGGCGCAGCAACTGGCCCGCGACGAACGGCACGAGCAGCTGCAGCACGATGTTCCAGACCGTGTGCCACGCCGAGGTGCCGCCGGCCGTCTGATTGGTGACGACGAGGCTCACCAGCGCGGGCGTGACGAAGATGCCGATCAGGCTCGACGCCGACGCGCTGCACACGGCCGCCGGCACATTGCCGCGCGCGATCGAGGTAAACGCGATCGACGACTGCACGGTGGAGGGCAGCGTGCAGAGGAACAGCACGCCCATATAGAGCGCGGGCGTGACGAGCGGCGAGAGCAGCGGCTTGAGCGCGAGGCCGAGCACGGGGAACAGCACGAAGGTGCTCGCCAGCACGACGAGGTGCAGACGCCAGTGCGTGGCGCCCGCGACGATCGCCTCGCGCGAGAGCTTGGCGCCGTGCAGGAAGAACAGCAGGCCGACGGCCACGTTCGTGAGCCAGTTGAACGGCACGGTGGCCGCGCCGTGCACGGGCAGCAGGCTGGCGAGGATCACGGTGCCGACGAGGCACAGCGTGAAGTTATCGGGCAGGAATTTCGGACGAGCCATTACACAATCTCGGGTGCGCGCAGCAGCGCCTCGCTGTGCGCGGTTCGATGGGCGCACAACGGATCATCGGGAACGCTATTGTCGGCGCAAGGCCATTGAAAATGCAAATTCATTTGAAGAATTGATTAATGAGCAGTGCGCATGAAGTCGCGGGTTTCAGGCGCGATTTTCGCGACGACCGGCAGGGTCGCCGGCGGGTGTCGCCAACGCGAGACAACGCGAGACAACGCGCCTTCCCATCACCTTATTCCTCAGGCGAAAGAGGCATCGCGAAGCATGCCGAACGATCCGTGCCGGCTGCCCGCAAAGCCACGCGGGCTGGGCTTTCAGGAGCACGAAGCGGGCCTGCCCGGAGCGCTCCGGAAAGCACGAAAATCCAGCAGTAACATGGTGTTACAACCCTTCCGAGGGCATAACATTTTTTGGCTCGACACCCCTTCCGGGCGCCCATAAATTACCGTCAAGGAACGTCAGGGCGACCGTTGCGGCGGCAATCGTTACGCGCCGTGCACGCTTCCGGGAACTGGCCCGCCATGGCCCGAGTGGCTGGACGCCATGCTGATCGTCGGGCAGGTGATCGACACAATGCGTGCAGGGTTGTTACGGATGAGGCAGTGGATACTGGGGGCCGGTTTAACGGCCCTCGTTGCGCTCGCCCATGCACAACCCGGCTTCCACGGCGCAGGCGGCGGTTTTCAGCGCGCGCCCGTGGTGCGCGAGGCGCCACGCGGTTATGGCGGCATGCAGAGCATGCCCGGCATGCGCTACGTTCCGCACGGCGGCGCGGCTCCCATGCCGATGCGCGTCGCCGATCAGGGCGGCTGGCGCGAGCGCGGCGGCGGCCGTCAGGCCGAGCGTCGCGAAAATAGCGGCGGCTCGCGCGGCTACGGCGGCAATCCCTACAGCAACCCTTATGGCAACGGCTTCGGCACGGGCGGCGGCTATCACGGCCCCATCCAGCCCGTGAGCGCGGAAACGCGTCAGGTGCCGCATCCGCCCGCCGATTCGCCGGTGCGCGCCGGTTCGATCCGCGAAGACGTCGCGCGCTATAACGAAGAGCGCGGCGGCGGCTTCCGTCCGTTCTCGCGCGGCGGCGGCGATGTGCCTCGTCCGCCGATGTCGTCGCCGTATCGAAACTGAGTCCACGCAACTAACTGACGGGCAGGGCCACCGCCGAGGCGTGTTAGGCGGCTTCGGCTTCGGTTAATCGCAACTAACTGCCACGGGCGCCGCCCTGCCGATCACGCGCGCACCCTGCGCCCACGCACACCACCGTCTCTTCCCGCCCGCGCGTCCCTCTCCCTTCCCCGCGCAATCCGCTCCGCTTCACTTCCGATCGTCTTTCAAGCGTACTTTCGGCGCGCTTCCCGCTGTCTTGCGATTCGCCCGACGCGCCGCGATCCCCGTCGCGCGAAATCGGCGAAAGCGCTTCCACACGCCGCCTGCGCCGCCGTATCGCGAAACTGACGCGTGGATACCACACTTTTTTGGAAATCACTCGTCATACAGAACCCTTTCGTCATCAAATCTCGCCTTCGCTACGGCGGCGCGTCATCGGAAGCGCCGGCGCGCGTGAAAACCGGGTCAAAGCCCCGCTGACAAAGGTGCTGCATCGAGCGACGTCGATGCTGCGCCGCAGCGGACGAGGCGACAAAAACCGACCAGGCAGGTTTCACGGGCGACAAACTAATCGGGCCGATATACCGGCGATAACAACCGATATTTTTGTCCAGAAAAATGGTCCGCAAAGATGGATCCGCCCAGAACGGTCACGTCTGCGAACGACGAAAAACAAACGGTTTGCGCGAGCGCCTTAGCCGCCAGTCTCACTTTTTTGACAAGGACAGGAGAACTCATGAATACAGCCGTCAGCCGCGCGCTGCGCACGCCCTTGCGCACGTCTCTCAAGGCGTGCGCCATCGCCGCCGTTCTCGCCGGCGCATCGTCGTCGGCGTTTGCGCAATCGAGCGTTCAGCTCTACGGTCAGGTCGACGAATGGGTCGGCGCGACGCGCTTTCCCGGCAGCCAGACGGCCTGGAACGTCGGCGGCGGCGGTATGTCGACGTCCTATTGGGGCTTGAAGGGCTCGGAAGACCTCGGCAACGGCTACAAGGCGATCTTCGCGCTCGAAAGCTTCTTCCGCGCGCAAAACGGCCAGGACGGCCGCTTCTCCGGCGACACCTTCTTCGCGCGTAACGCCTACGTCGGCCTCGAATCGCCGTACGGTACGTTCACGGCGGGCCGCCTGACGACGCAACTGTTTGTCTCGACGATCCTGTTCAACCCGTTCATCGACTCGTACACCTTCTCGCCGATGGTGTACCACGTCTATCTCGGCCTCTCGACCTACCCGACCTACACGACCGACCAGGGCGTGGTGGGCGACTCGGGCTGGAACAACGCGGTGCAGTACTCGACGCCGAACTTCAACGGCCTGTCGGGCTCGGTGATGTACGCGCTCGGCAACCAGGCCGGCGACAACGGCAAGAAGAAGTGGAGTGCTCAGGCGCTGTACTTCCACGGCCCGTTCGCGGCCACGGCCGTGTATCAGTACGTGAACTTCAACAGCACGCCGGGCGACATCGGCAGCATCGTCAGCGGCGACGCGACCATCGTCGGTCTGCGCAGCCAGGGCGTCGCGCAGGTCGGCCTGTCGTACGACCTCAAGTACGTGAAGTTCTTCGGCCAGTACATGTACACGAACAACAACAGCAGCATCAGCAGCTGGCACGTGAACACGGCGCAGGGCGGCGTCTCGGTGCCGGCCGGCCCGGGCACGGTGATGGCGTCGTACGCGTACTCGCGCGACAGCGGCGGCCTGAACCAGACGCACAACACGGCGGCGGTCGGTTACGACTATCCGCTGTCGAAGCGCACCGACGTCTACGCGGCCTACATGTACGACCACTACGACAACATGTCGTCGGGCATGACCTACGGCGTGGGCGTGCGCGCGAAGTTCTAGGCACGCGCTTTCACCCGCCGGGAAAAAACCCCGCGCTGTTCGCAGCGCGGGGTTTTTTATTGCGCGCGCAACGGCGGCGCCTGGGCGTTTGGCTACCAGGATTTGATAAAGCGCGCACAATATCGCGGATTATTTCCTGATTTGTTTCCTGATTAACCTGATTTTTGCGGGAAGAAAGACGCGATGGATACCCTCGTCAGCATGAAAGTGTTCCGGCAGGTGGTCGAGGCGGGAAGCTTCGTGGCGGCGGCCGAGCGCATGAGCATGTCGGCGGCGATGGCGAGCAAGCATGTGATGCACCTCGAACAGCAGCTCGGCGCACGGCTCTTGAACCGCACCACGCGCCGCGTCGCGCCGACCGAGGCCGGGCGCGAATATTACGAGCGCGTGGCCCAGGCGCTCACCGAACTCGACGAGGCCGGTCAGGCCGTCGGCGCCGCGAGCGTGGTGCCGCAAGGGCGGTTGCGCGTGTCGTCGCTGACGGCGTTCGGGCTGCGCCACGTGATGGGCGCGGTCGCCGACTACGCCGCCGATTTCCCGCAGGTGACCGTCGATATCACGCTGTCGGACCGCGTTGTCGAATTGATCGACGAGGGTTTCGATGTGGCGATCCGCGCCTCGCCTTCGGGTCTCAAGTCGTCTTCGCTGATCGCGCGGCCGCTCGCCACCGCGCATATCGTGCTGTGCGCCTCGCCCGAGTACCTGCGCCGCCACGGCGTGCCGAAGACGGTCGCCGATCTCGCGAAGCACAAGTTCGTGCATTACGCGGGCGCGTCGGCGGCCGAGCTGGCGCCGTTCTCGGAGGCGGGCGCGCGTGCGAAGCCGGCCGGCAACCTGATCGTCAATCACCTGGAGGCGCTGCGCGTGGTGGTGTTGCAGGGCGGCGGGCTGTCGATGCTCGGCACCGAAGTGATCGGCGACGATATCGCTGAGGGCCGCCTCGTGCCGCTGCTCGTCGACGCGCTGCCGCCGCGCGAGCTGCCGATTTACGCCGTCTACGCGAGCCGCCGCCATCTGTCGGCGAAGGTGCGTTCGTTCGTCGATTTCCTCGCCGAACGCTTCGGCTCGCGCGCGCTCTGGCCGGGCGTGGAACAGATCCGCGCGGCGGCCTTGCGCAAGGTCGTCTAGCGGCGCGGGCGGTTGCGGACTGGTCGCGCGCCGCCCGTTTTATCGCCCGCTTTATCTCCGGCTTTACTTCCCGCTTTATTTCCCGATACCCAGCCGCGCCTTCGCCTCGCCGTACTCCTGCTTCAGGCGCTCGACCAGTTGCGCCACCGACGGCACGTCGTCCATCAGGCCGACGCCCTGGCCCGCGCCCCAGATGTCCTTCCACGCCTTCGCCGCGCCGCTGTCGAAGCTCATCTTCGACTTGTCCGACTCGGGCAGCGCGTCCGGATCGAGCCCGGCGTTCACGATGCTTTCGCGGATGTAGTTGCCGTGCACGCCCGTGAACAGGTTCGTATAGACGATGTCGGCGGCCTTGGCTTCGAGGATCGCGTGCTTGTACGCCTCGACCGCGTGCGCTTCCTGGGTCGCGATGAAGCGCGTGCCCATATAGGCCAGATCGGCGCCCATCGCCTGCGCGGCGAGGATCGAGCCGCCGTTGGCGATCGCGCCCGAGAGCACGATCGGGCCGTCGAAGATGCGTCGCACTTCGCCCACCAGCGCGAACGGCGACGTCGTGCCCGCGTGGCCGCCCGCGCCCGCCGCGACGAGGATCAGCCCGTCCACGCCCGCTTCGAGCGCCTTGCCCGCATGACGCAGATTGATGACGTCGTGCAGCACGATGCCGCCGTAGCTGTGGACCGCGTCGAGCAGTTCTCGCGGCGGCGCGCGCAGGCTCGTGATGAAGATCGGCACGCGATGTTCCACGCAGACGCGGATGTCGTGTTCGAGCCGCGCGTTCGACTGATGGACGATCTGGTTCACGGCGATCGGGCCGATCACGGCGTCGGGGTTCGCGGCCTTGTGCGCGGCGAGCTGCTCCTCGATCTGCGTGAGCCATTCGTCGAGCAGTTCGGCGGGGCGCGCGTTGAGCGCCGGGAACGAGCCGACGATGCCCGCCTTGCACTGCGCGAGCACGAGCTCGGGATAGCTCACGATGAACATCGGCGAGGCGACGACGGGCAAGGACAGGTTCTGCAGGACGGCGGGCAATGCCATGACGGGATCTCCTTACATCGCTTATAAAACGGTCGTTCGATTATAGGTGCGCGTCCTGGCGCGCATGCCGCCCATGCGTCGCATCGTCTGGAGGGAGTGTTCGGTTTCTAGCTTTTCGGGCCCGAAAGCGCCGCTGCGCGCCGCACGCCCCTCCTACAATGTCGCACAGACCAACAAGCACACCAGGGAGACATGCCATGCCGTTCGATGGATTCACGCCCTTCACCGTTCCCACCGCGAACGGTGTCGAGATCGCGGGCATCAAGGGCGGCGACGGACCGCCGTTGCTGCTGCTGCACGGTCATCCGCAGACGCACATGATCTGGCATCGCTGCGCGGACGATCTGGCGAAGCACTTCACCGTGATCGCCACTGACCTGCGCGGCTACGGCGCGTCGTCGAAGCCGCCGAGCGACGCCACGCACGCCGCCTATTCGAAGCGCGCGATGGCCGCCGATCAGGTCGCGGTCATGCGTCACTTCGGCTTCGAGCGCTTTCTCGTCTGCGCGCACGACCGCGGCGCGCGCGTCGCGCATCGCATGGCGCTCGATCACGCGGACGCCGTCGAGCGCCTGATGCTGCTCGACATCGCGCCCACGCTCGCCATGTACGAGCAGACCAACCGCGAATTCGCCACGCTCTATTTCCACTGGTTCCTGCTGATCCAGCCCGAGCCGCTGCCCGAAGCGCTGATCGGCGCCGATCCCGACGCCTACATCGAGCGCGTGATGGGCAGTCGTCACGCGGGCCTCGCGCCGTTCGCGCCCAAGGCGCTCGGCGCGTACCGCGCGGCGCTGCGCCAGCCCGGCGCGGTGCACGCGATGTGCGAGGACTATCGCGCGTCGGCGACCATCGACCTCGAACACGACCGCGCCGATATCGAGCGCGGCCACAAGGTCGCGTGCCCGCTGCGCGTGCTGTGGGGCGAGCATGGCGTGATCGAGCAGTGCTTCGATCCGCTCGCCGAATGGCGCAAGGTGGCGCGCGACGTGAGCGGCCGCGCGCTCGACTGCGGCCATTACATTCCCGAGGAAGCGAGCGCGGAACTGACCGCCGAGATCCTGTCGTTCTTCGAGGCGACCGAGCGGCAGGACTAGCGTCCGGACCGAACCCGCAGGCGCGGATCAGCCGAGCGGCGGCAGGCGGCGCGACACAGGCGTCGACTTGACGATCGCCGTGCTGGTCTCCGCGCGTTCGGTGACCTTGTTGAGAATCTCGTCGAGCTGCTCGATCGAATGCAGCCAGATACGCGCGATGAAGCAGTCGTCGCCAGTGACCTTGTCGCATTCGATGAACTCGGGAATGCGGCGGATCACGTCTTCCACCAGATGCAACTGACCCGGCAGCGGCTTCACGCGCACGATGGCCTGCAGCGTGTAGCCGAGCGCGCGCGGGTCGATACGCACCGTATAGCCGCCGATCACGCCCTGCGCTTCGAGTCGCCGCAAGCGCTCCGAGGTGCTGGGCGCCGACAGCCCGACGAGCCGCGCGAGTTCGCTCACGCTCGCGCGCGCATCGTCGACGAGCGCGGCCAGCAGCGCGCGGTCGATCTCGTCGAGCGCGGCGGCGGCTGGCGGGTTCGGTCGCTTGTTCATCGCCTACCTCCTGCGGTTTGTTGGCTCGCTTGAGTCTTGTGCCTTCGATTCGAAGGCAGGCGAGCGGTTGTGCCTTAGTTTAGCGCTGTATTTCGCGAGGCGGTCTGCGTAGACTTTCAACCATTCACCGACGCATCCCTCCACGAGGAACACGCACTCATGGCCACTCCCGAAATCCGCCGCGGCGCGGGCGAGATGATCGTTGCGATGCTGATGTCCGGCACCATCGGCTGGCTCGTCGTCGATTCGCAGCAGGCGCCCATCAACGTCGCGTTCATGCGCTGCGTGCTGGGCGGCGCGATGCTCGCGCTCGTCTGCGCGGCGCTCGGGCTGTTCCGGCAGCGGTTGCCGTGGCGCACGCTGGCGCTCGCGATGGCGGGCGGCGCGGCCATCGTCGCGAACTGGGTTTTGCTGTTCGCCGCCTATTCGCGCGCCTCCATTTCGATGGCCACCGCCGTCTACAACACGCAGCCGTTCATGCTGGTCGGACTCGGCGTGCTGGTGCTGCGCGAACGCGTGAGCGCGTCCACCGTCGTGTGGCTCGCGCTGGCGTTCGTCGGGCTGGTGGGCGTGGTCGAGGTGCAGCCCGCCGTGCTCGCGGTGCCGGGCCAATATCTGACCGGCGTGGCCTGCGCGGCGGGCGCGGCGTTTCTCTACGCGATTTCGTCGATCATCACGCGGCATCTGAAGGGCACGCCGCCGCATCTGATCGCGCTCGTGCAACTCGCGTTCGGCGCGTTCGCGCTCGCGCCGTTCATCCACTACGGCACGCTGCCCGCGACGCCCGTGCACTGGGCGCAGATCGTCACGCTCGGCATCGTGCACACGGGCATCATGTACGTGCTGCTTTACGGCGCGATCCAGAAGCTGCCGACGGCGATGACCGGCGCGCTCTCGTTCATCTATCCGGTGGTGGCGATTCTGGTCGACTGGTTCGCCTTCGGTCAGCGGCTCGCGTGGATCCAGGTCGCGGGCGCGGCGCTGATCCTGCTCGCGGCGGCGGGCGTCAATCTCGGCTGGCGCATCGTGCCGGCGCGGAGCAAGGCGCAAGGCGCGTGACTCGCGCAGTTTTCACGCAATTCACGCAGTTCACGTAACAACGCGCGCGGCAAATTCGCTCGCGGCGAGATCAAGCCGATGCGGCGCGGCCGAGGCGGACGTCATCACGCTGGCCGCATAATGGCGCGGTTCGAACCGCCCGACGCGTCAGCCGCATGACCACGCCTTCTTCATCGCCCGATCCGATCCCGCCCGCGCATCGTGACAAGCACGGCACGCGCGACACGCACGCCGAACCCAGCCAGGACGAGCGCGACCTGCGCCGCGCCAAGCGGCGCGCGCTGGCGCTACTGCTGGGCGCGGCGCTGGTGTTCGTCGTCACGGCGCTGTCGCCGCCGGGCGTGGTGATCGACGGCATCAAGGCGGTGAGCGAGGCCGCGATGGTCGGCGCGCTGGCGGACTGGTTCGCCGTGGTCGCGCTGTTCCGGCGCGTGCCGATTCCGTTCATCGCGCGGCGCACGGGCGTGATTCCGCGCAACAAGGACCGTATCGCCGACGAACTCGCCGCCTTCGTGCAGGAGAAGTTTCTCGACGTGAGTTCGCTCGTCGGGCTGATCCGCCGCCACGATCCGGTCGAGCGTCTGTCCATCTGGCTGCGCGCGCCCGAAAACGCGCGTCATCTCGGCGATTACGCGGTGCGGCTGATGTCGGGCCTGCTCGGCCTCACCGACGACGCGCGCATCCAGAGCTTTATCCGCGACGGCCTGCACGCGGCGCTCGACAAGGTCGATCTCTCGAAGTCGGCGGGCGCGCTGCTCGACACGCTCACGAAGGACGGCCGTCATCAGGAACTGCTCGACCAGTTGCTCGATCAACTCGGCCTCTTGCTGGCCGAAGACAGCACGCGCGCGTTCGTGGCGACGCGCATTGTCGACGGGCTCAAGGGCGAGTTTCCGAAGACCGAGAAATTCCTGCCCTCGGAATGGATCGGCGAAAGCGGCGCGCGCGTGCTGGAAAGCGCGGTGAACCGCTTGCTGCTGCAGGTGAGCGAGGACCGCGAGCATCATCTGCGCGTGAAGTTCGACGAGATCGTGCAGCGCCTGATCGTGCAGCTCAAGAACGATCCCGCGTTTCTGCGCAAGGGCGAGGAACTGAAGACGAGCCTGCGCGAAGGCAGCGCGCTCAACGACTACACGCGCGAGCTATGGGAGAGCCTGCGCGCGTGGCTGCGCGACGATCTCGAACGCCACGATTCCACGCTGCACGCGAAAGTGGCCGCAACGGGACGCTGGCTCGGCGAAGCGCTGGCCGCCGACGCCGATCTGCGCGCCTCGCTCAACGGCCATCTCGAAGACGCCGCGCGCGCAATGGCGCCGGATTTTTCGCGCTATCTCACGCATCACATTCGCGACACGGTGCGCAACTGGGACACGCGCGAAACCGCGCGCCTGATCGAACTGAAGATCGGCAAGGATCTGCAGGAAATACGCGTGAACGGCACGGTGATCGGCGGCACGATCGGGCTCGGTTTATATCTGTGCTCGCATCTGTTCGACTGGTTGCGCGTGCATATCGGTCTCTGACAATCGCACGCTGATTTCGTCTATTGATTCGGATGGCGAAATAATTTGTACGCGTTGAATTTCGCCGATTTCGCCTGTATCAATGCGCAATTCTGCATGATCGAAGTGTGCGCGATGCGCATTCTATGTGCGCTGTTACACCGCATTTCATGCCGCCCCGTTTTTAGGGAAATCACTGATGCGGCGCGTATTCTCGCGCGAGTATGATCGGCTCGACAGTTTGATCACGTCAGAGCACGATACTCACGCTCGTCCCCGAAAAAGGACGAGCGTTTTTTTTAGCGCGGCTCACACCGCGCCGGCGGGCGCTTCGATGCCGTGTTCGCGCAGCACCAGCGCGCCGCTTTTCGCCAGCTCGCCGGTCAGCTCGCGCAACAAGTTGGGCCATGCGCTTTCGGGCGCGAGTTGCTGCGCCGCAGCGCGGATGATCGATGCGTTCGCCACCATCGCGTTCAGCGCGTCGAAGCTCAGGCTGCGGACTTCGAGCAGCTTGAACACGATCAGCACCTTGAGCGCGTTTTTCGCGTTGCGCGCCGGATCGGCACGCAGCCACGCGAGACGCGAATTCGCGCGTTCGAGCGCGGCGCGCGCGTCGGCGAACGGCGCGCCGTGGCCCGGAATCACCACGGCGATATCGAGTTGCGCGATGACGTCGAGCACCGCTTGCTGCTCGGCGAATCCGCTCGCGCCATCCAGTTCCGGAAAGATCACGCCGAAGCCGTTTTCCCAGAGCGCGTCGGCGCTGATCAGCACGCGCGGCTCGGGCGCGTAGAGCATCAGCGAATCGGGATCGTGGCCCGGCGCGCCCAGCACGTCCCAGTCGAAACCGCCGAGCGAGAGCCGGTCGCCCGGCGCGAGCGTGCCCGTGAACGTGAAGCGCTCGCAGGTTTGCGCGGTGGCGTCGAAGGTGAGGCGCGCGGCGTCCCACGCGCGCACGGCGTCGGCGCTGGCGGCGGGAATCAGCGTGTTGCAGCGCCACTGCGCCTGCAATCGCGCGTTGCCGCCGCAATGATCCGAATGCAGATGCGTATTGACGATCGTGTCGAGCGCGCGACCCGCGAGCGCGTGCTGCACGAGCGCGACGGTCTGTGCGGCATGCGTGGCGTAACCGGTATCGACGAGCGCCGCGCGAGCTTCATCGACGAGCAGCACGTTGTTCGACGAGAGCCAGCCGCGCTCGAATACGCGGATCGAATCCGGCAGCGTCATGATGCGGGCTTCGGCATCACGAGGATGGTCGCGCGGCCGATCACGAGCGTCTCGCCGCGCTGGTTCGTGGCCGTGCCGTCGAGCTTGACGAGATCGCCGTTCAGGCTCGCTTTCCAGTACGCCTCCACCACGCGCCACTCGAAGGTGATGACGTCGTGCGCGTGCGCGGCGCGCTTGAGCTTCATGTCGAATTCGAGGCCGAGCGGCTGCGCGTGCTGCGAATAATGCGTCGCGAGCAGCGCCATGAAATGCGCGGTGGGCTGCGTGCCCGAAGCGATCAGGCCGCCGAAGCGGCTTTGCGCGGCGTAGTCGTCGTCGTGATGCAGCGGGTTCAGATCGTTCACGAGCGTGGCGAACGACTTCACCGAATCGGGCGAGAGCGCGAGCGTCGAGCGAAACGTTTCGCCGACCTGCACGATGCGGGCGGGCGCGGTCATGACGCGGCCTCGTCGCCGTTGTTGCTGTTTTTACCGCCGAAGCGCTCGGCGATCCAGTTCGCGTGGCGCGTTTCGATCGCGTCCCAGACGGCGCGTTTCGCGGTGTCGTCGAACGTGGACCACAGGGCGATCTCGTCGAGCGTGCGCAGGCAGCCTTCGCACAGGCCGCTCGGCTCGTGCATGCGGCACACGCTGATGCAGGGCGAGGGCGTGCCCGTCGTTGACGACATCGCCGCTGACGTCGCAGACGACGGGTTCGGTGCGCGGCCGCTCATGCGTCGCGCAGCGCGACGTCGACCACGGGCGCGCCGGTCATCGCCGCGAGTTCCTGCGGCGACAGATTGAACACCGCATGCGGATGGCCGGCGGCGGCCCACAGGCTGTCGAGCGAGAACAGGTCGGCGTCGATCAGCGTGACGGGCTTGGTGGCGTGACCGATCGGGCACACGCCGCCAATCGCATAGCCGGTTTTCTCGCGCACGAACTTCGCGTCCGCGCGACCGATTGCGCCGACGTGCGCCTCGACTTTCTTTTCGTCGACACGATTCGCGCCGCTCGCGATCACGAGCACGGGCGCGTCGTCCGAGCGGCGGCGGAACAGGATCGACTTGGCGATCTGCGCGACTTCGCAGCCGAGTCCGGCGGCCGCTTCGGCCGAGGTCTTGCCGGTTTCGGGCAGCAGTACGACCGGCTTGGCGTGGCCGTGATCGCGCAGCAGGAGCGCGACGCGTTGCGCGGAATCGGGCAGGGCGTCGATGCCGTCCTTCTCGGAGTTGATGAGCGTTTCCGTCATGTCCTGATGTCCTTCGTTGCAGTGTGGCGAGTACGCGGGCGGGTCACGCGCACGCGGCGGCGTTCTGCCGTTTCGCGAGCAGCGCCTTGCCCGCGCGCGAGACGTTCGGGCGGCCGATGGCCGTCGAGATGAAGTCGCCGGCGGCGACCACCTGATCGAGGTCGATGCCGGTGCGGATGCCAAGGCCGTTCATCAGATACAGCACGTCCTCGGTCGCGACGTTGCCGGTCGCGCCTTTCGCGTACGGGCAGCCGCCGAGCCCGGCGACCGAGGCGTGGAAGATCGCGATGCCTTCTTCGAGCGCGGCGTAGATGTTGGCGAGCGCCTGGCCGTAGGTGTCGTGGAAGTGGCCCGAGAGGCGCTCGCGCGGGAACGCCTTCGTGACGGCTTCGAACACCTCGTGCACGCGCTTCGCGGTGCCGACGCCGATGGTGTCGGCGATATCGATCTCGTCGCAGCCGAGCGCGGCGAAGCGCTCCACGACGTCGACCACCGACGCGACTGGCACTTCGCCCTGATACGGGCAGCCGAGCGCGCACGACACGCTGCCGCGAATGCGCACGCCGTTGGCCCTGGCCGCTTCGGCGACGGGCGCGAAGCGCTCGATGCTTTCGGCGATCGAGCAGTTGATGTTCTTCTGCGAGAACGCTTCGCTCGCGGCGCCGAAGATCACGATCTCGTCCGCGCGCGCGGCGAGCGCGCCTTCGAAGCCGCGCAGATTGGGTGTGAGCACCGAGTAGATCGTGCCCGTGCGGCGCGCGATGCCGTCCATCACCTGGGCGCCGTCGGCCATCTGCGGGACCCATTTCGGCGAGACGAACGAAGCCGCCTCGATGTTCGCGAAACCCGCTTGCGTGAGGCGGTCGATCAGCTCGATCTTGATCGCCGTGGGCACGAATTCCTTTTCGTTCTGCAGACCGTCGCGCGGTCCGACTTCGACGATCTTGACGGCATGCGGCAAGGCGTTGCTGGCCATGTGTGTCTCCAGTTTTTTGTGGGGGCGGCGCGCGGCGTTCAGCCGAATTTCAATAGCCGCGCGCGGCGTGCACGACGCCGCTCACGGTTTCACCGCGCGCGAGTGCCTCGATCTTGTCGGCGATCTGCGAGATCGCTTCGTCGCGCAAGGTCAGCGCCGAGCTATGCGGCGTGATCGTGATGCGCGGCTCCTGCCAGAACGGATGATCGTGCGGCAGCGGCTCGGTGCGGAACACGTCGAGCGTGGCCGCGGCGAGCGTGCCGTTGGTCAGCGCATCGAGCAGGTCCTGTTCGTTCAGATGCGTGCCGCGCGCGACGTTCACGACATACGCGCCGCGCGCGAGCTTGCCGAAGGTGCGCGCGTTCAGCACGTTCTCGGTGTCGGGCGTGGCGGGCAGCAGGTTGACGAGCAGTTTCACGTCGTCGAGGAAGGCGTCGAATTGCGCGCCGTGCAACTCGCCCGAGAAGGTCTCGATGCCGTCGAGGCGCTTCGCGCTGCGCGAGAAACCGCGCACCGGCACGCCGAGCGCGGCTACCGCGTGCGCGACCTGCGCGCCCAGCACGCCGAGGCCGAGCACGCCCACGGTGAAGGTTTCGCGCGGATGCGGCGCGAGCACGTGCCACTCGCCGCGCGTCTGCTGCTGCGTGTAGTCGTCGAAACGTCGCAGATAGCGCAGCACCGCGTGCTGCACATATTCGGCCATTTGCGGCGCCATGCCGGAGTCTTCGAGACGCACGAGCAGCGCGTCCTTCGGCAGCGTGCCGGGATGCTCGCGTTCGAGCGCGAGGATCGCGTCGACGCCCGCGCCCAGGTTGAACACCGCCTTGAGGCCGGGGCGCGCGGCGAACAGTTCGCGCGGCGGATGCCAGACCACGGCGTAGTCGGCGGGGGCGGTGTCGCCCGGTTGCCAGGCACGCAGTTCCGCGGCGGGCAGCGCGCGGGACAGGCCTTGAAGCCAGGCGGAAGCGTCGGATTGCGGGAGCCAGAACAGAATCTTCATCGTGCTTGTGAGCGTGCTGCGCGTTGTGTGTCGAACCCCGGCTGCGGAAGCAGAAGCAAAAGGCGGCTATAGCCCGCGACGGAATTCAGTGACGGAAGCCGGCGACCGGAATCGCCAGATGAATGGGCAACTGAATCAGCATTCGCTCCATTCTACTTTTTCGGGCCGCGGCTGGCCCGGCTTTCTCGACGCGGGCGGCGGCACTGCCTGCCGGTGGGCGTCGGCGGGCGTCGCTGAAAAAGCAAAGCAAAAAAAATTGGTTCGGCACACGCGGGTCGCGGATCACAATCCATGCTCGACCTCTCGATGCGAGGAAAAAATCATGCTTTCGTGCGCTCAATCCCGCTGGCCGCCGCGACTCGTCACCGTGCCCGGTTTGCACGGCAGCGACGGTGCGCACTGGCAGACCTGGCTCGAACGTCAGTTCGCGCACTCGCTGCGCGTGGAGCAGGCCGACTGGGACGCTCCCGATCTGGCCGTCTGGAGCGACGCCCTGCGCGCGCGCCTGGCGGGCGAGCGCGGGCCCTTTCTGCTCGCGGCGCACAGCTTCGGCTGCCTCGTGACCGCGCACGCGCTGCAACAGGGGAAGCTCGGCGCGGATGTGGCGGGCGTGCTGTTCGTCGCCCCCGCGAGTCCCGAGAAGTTCCGTTTCGCCGGGCCGTTCGAGGCGCGGCGTCTGAGCGTGCCGTCGATTCTGATCGGCAGCGAAACCGATCCGTGGATGCCGCTCGCCGGCGCGCGTCAGCTCGCGCAGCAACTGGGCAGCGCGTTCGTGAATCTCGGCGATGCGGGTCACATCAACTCGGCGGCGGGCTTCGGTCCGTGGCCGCGCGCGAAGTATTTCATCGATACGCTCGTGCATTGCGAGGCGCCCAAGCGTCTGCGTGACGACGAAGCGCAGGCGGAGCCGGTTCGCGACGTGGAAAGCGCCGCGCCGGTCTTGCCGGGCGGTCTCTCCGCGTTCGCGTGAGGGAGGCGGCGCGCCTGAGTCGTCAGGCGCGTGGGCGTTTGCGCTGGAGTGCAGCGCTCACGTAGCGGCCAGGCTCACTGCCCGAGCCGCGCCGCAGCGCCCGCATCGGGCTGCGTATGCACATGCGCCTCGCGCAGCAGACGCGCCGTGTGCAGCGCGATCATGCCTTCTTCATCGGTGGGAATCGCGAACACCGGCACGCGGCTGTCGCTCGCGCTCACGCGTTCCTTGCCCGCGTCGTTCGCGGCCGTGTCCAGCGCGATGCCGAACACCGGCGCGAGCCGCTCGCACACCTGCGCGCGCACGGGCGCCGCATGCTCGCCGATCCCGGCCGTGAACACCAGCGCATCGAGCCCGCCGAGCACCACCGCGAGCTTGCCCACTTCCTGCGCGATCCGATACGTATAGAAGTCCACCGCGAGCTTCGCCTGTTTGCTGTCGCTCGCGAGCAGTTCGCGCATATCGCTGCTGAGGCCCGAAATGCCCTTGAGCCCCGACTCCTGATACAGCACCTTCTCGATCGCCGCGTAGTCCATGCCGTGCGCCATCATCCAGAGCACGGCGCCCGCGTCGAGCGCGCCGCAGCGCGTGCCCATCGGCAGGCCGTCGAGCGCGGTGAGGCCCATCGTCGTTTCCACGCTCTTGCCGTCCTTCATCGCGCACAGGCTCGCGCCGTTGCCCAGATGCGCGACGATCACGCGGCCGCGCGCGATATCGGGCGCAACGGTGTGCAGATGATGCGCGATGTACTCGTACGAGAGCCCGTGAAAGCCGTATCGGCGGATGCCTTCCTCGTAGTAGTGAAACGGCAGCGCGAACAGCTGCGCCATGATGTCGTTGCCTGCGTGGAAGGCCGTGTCGAAACAGGCCACCTGCGGCAGCTCGGGCGCGGCCACGCGCACCGCGCGAATCGCCGCGAGATTGTGCGGCTGATGCAGTGGCGCGAGCGGCGTGAGCGCGTCGAGTTCCTCGATCACCTTGTCGTCGATGAGCACGGCGTCGGTGAAGTGCGCGCCGCCGTGCACCACGCGATGCCCGATCGCGGCGGGCGGCGTGTCGCGCAAACCGACGGCGAGCACGAGGCGCAGCAGACGGAACGCGGCGTCGTGGTCGGCGACCTGGGCGACCGGGAATTTTTCGTCGACGATCAGGCGGCCGTCGGCCATATGCGCGACCACGCGCGGCGCCACGCCGATCCCTTCGATCTGGCCGCCCGCGCCGTGTATCGCGCGCGCGCCGGCTTCGGCGTGCGGATCGTCGATCACGCGATACACCGAACACTTGATGCTCGACGAGCCCGCGTTCACGACGAGCACGATCTGGCCTTCGGCGGCGTGCTGCTCCGAGAGCTGGGCGGAAGTGAGATGTGCGGTCACAGCGCCTCCGCGGTCATGCGCGCGCGCCGCGCGTGGGCGAGCAGCACCGCGATCGCGCAACTGCCGATACGCGAGCGCACGGTGTCGGCGCGGCTCGTGAGGATGATGGGCACGCGCGCGCCGAGCACGATGCCCGCCGCTTCCGCCCCCGCGAGAAAGGTGAGCTGCTTGGCGAGCATGTTGCCCGCTTCGAGGTCGGGCACGAGCAGGATGTCGGGGTCGCCCGCGACCGGCGACGTGATGCCCTTGATGCGCGCGGCTTCGGCGCTGATCGCGTTGTCGAAGGCGAGCGGGCCGTCGAGCAGGCCGCCGGTGATCTGGCCGCGGTCGGCCATCTTGCAGAGCGCGGCGGCGTCGATCGTCGAGGGCATCTTGTCGGAGACCGTTTCCACGGCCGCGAGGATCGCCACCTTCGGCGTGCCGATGCCGAGCGCCTGCACGAGATCGATCGCGTTGCGCACGATGTCGGCCTTGTCGGCGAGCTTGGGGAAGATGTTGACGGCCGCGTCGGTGATGAAGAGCGGCTTGTGATACGTGGGCACGTCCATCGCGAACACGTGCGAGAGGCGGCGTTCGGTGCGCAGGCCGTTCGCGCCCGAAGCCACTTCGTGCAGCAGTTCGTCGGTGTGCAGGCTGCCCTTCATGAGCAGCTCGGCCTCGCCCGCGCGCACGGCGTGCACGGCGCGCTCGGCGGCGGCATGGCTGTGCGGCACGTCGACGATCACGACGTTGTCGAGCGAGAGATTGGCCTCCTGCGCCACCGAGCGGATCTTCTCTTCGGGGCCGACGAGGATCGGCGAAATGAGGCCGAGATTGGCGGCGTCGAGCGCGCCCGTCAGCGACGACACATCGCACGGATGCGCGACGGCGGTGGGCACGGGCGGCAGGCCGGCGCAGCGCGCCAGCAGAACCGAGTACTTGTCGGGCGATGCAGTCATGTCCATCTCTTCGAAGGGCGCTACGTTGACTGAAACCACGCGGTAAAACGGATGCGGCGGCCGTGCGCATGTTGCGGCGCGCAAAGCGCTAACAGTGTAGTCCAGCGTGCGCGGCGCCGGTCGAAAAGTGCGCGTGGGCGGTGTCGCGCCGAGCCGGGGATTGCGCGTGGCGCGAACGCCGATTCATCGCGCATCGGCCTGCGGAGCGCGTTAGCGGCCGCAAAAAACAGTGCCGATACCGTTTGTCGCAGGGCCGCCGAACGCCCGCGAGCGCGCCTGTCACGCCTCATTCACGGCGCGCGGCGATGATGTCATCGACTGCGCGATCCGGTCCGCCTTGACTTTCGTCAGGGCGCTGCCTAGATTGGGATACTGCAGTGCAGCACGGCGCGGCGCCTGCGCTCGCCTGGTGGTTTTGCGTGCCGCCGGGTCCGCGCCGCGCGTGCGCCAGTTCACGCCTTGCGCCGCCTGCCGATCCGCAGCGCATGCGCTTC
>NZ_JAAGPN010000125.1:0-23739 GCF_017104805.1 Paraburkholderia sp. Ac-20347
GTGCCTGTGCCTGTGCCTGTGCCTGTGCCTGTGCCTGTGCCTGTGCCTGTGCCTGTGCCTGTGCCTGTGCCTGTGCCTGTGCCTGTGCCTGTGCCTGTGCCTGTGCCTGTGCCTGTGCCTGTGCCTGCTGCGCCATGGTCTATGCAGCGGCTGCAGCCTCTTCGGACAAGGCCGCGTTCTGCTGCGTGGCGTGTTCCATCTGGTTGATCGCCTGATTCACCTGTTCGATGCCGGTACTCTGCTCGTGCGAAGAGGACGAAATCTCGCTCATGATTTCAGTGACGCGTCCCGCCCATTGAACGATTTCGTGAATGGTACCGCCCGCATCGGCCACTTACCCGCAGCCTGCTTTCACGCGCGTCACTGATTCGCCGATCAGCACGGAGATTTCACGTGTGGCCGTTGCGGTTCGCTGCGCGAGGGAGCGGACTTCGCCGGCAACCTCGGCGAAGCAGCGCCCCTCCTCGCCCGCCCGCGCCGCTTCGACTGCGGCATTCAGGGCAAGGATGCTGGTCTGCAAGGCGCCTCCCTCGATCACGCTAACAATCTCCGCCACCTTGGCAGAGCTATCCGATATCTGTTGCATGGTTTATACCACGCGTTACACCTCTTCTCCGCCACGGCAGGCAACATCGCGCGGATCTCGACAGTTCGCTCGCCTCGCGTGCGCTGTCTACGTTCTGGCGCACAGTCACAGTGAGCTGCTCCATGCTCGAGGCGGTTTGCTCGAGGGAGGCGGCCTGCTCTTCAGTTCGCTGCGAAAAGATCGGTGTTGCCCGCTGCAAACTGCTGCGTCGCGCTCGAAATCGACTTGCTCGCCTGCTTGACGCCACCGACGATCTGCCCCAACTGCGCAATCGCGGTGTTCACGGCATCGGCGAGCACACCGATCTCGTCCTGCCGCACGATGTCAAGATGCACACTCTGATCGCCTCACGCGAGGGCACCAGTGCCTTCCACGACATGGTGGAGCGGACGGAATATCGAACGTGTCACCATCGCCGCCAGCACGCAGGCCACGATGATGGCGATCAGTGCGCAAATCCACAGCACGCCGCACGCCGCACGCCGCAGCATAGGCCTCGCTCGTTTCCCTGCCCGATGCATCCATCAGCTCCTGCACGTAATCGAGAAACTCGCCCTGCTGCACGACGAGGCGACCGCGCAATGGCACGGCATGTGACAACGTTAGGCGAGCGCCGGGGCTGTCGTGCCCGCGGAGTTGTCCATACGCGGGCGCCATCGCCACCTCATACGCGTCATGGACGTTCGAAACGCGGCTGAAAACGGCACGGCCCGCATCCGCGTTGACGCGCCGCGCAATCGCCTATAGCGCGCGTTGTTCTCGTTGATCACCGCTTCGGCATGTTCGTCCCCAGCGACCCGCTTCTGGGAAGTCTGCGCCTCCAGCGACTGATAGACTAATTCGTTCGCGCGGAACGTGTCCGCAATGATTTGATTGCTGATCTTCAGTTTATCTAAGCGCACGCCCATGATCGTCCATTCTCATACGCGGCGAACACGGCCCGCTCGTGGACACGACGCTGCTCTTCGTCATCTCGTTCGCGGGACTCGCGATCATCACGTTCCCGTACGTTGTGCCTGGGCAGCTGACCATAGCCGCCGCTGCCTCGGACAGCACCACGCTTACGTTTATGCTGTTCGGCATCGGTATCGTGTTTCAGGTCATGATCGGGTACAACCTCTATCAATATCATCTCTTCCGAGGCACGGTTGTACCGGTCAAGCACTGACACTATCGCCTACACTCCCGATAGATAGTATCGGTCAGGCGACAGTTCACGACAACGCGCTGCATTCCTAGAATGAGGTGGAGAATTTTAGCTCCACCTCATTTTTTTAGACGATCTTCACGGGAGGGTGCGTGTCCCGCAATGGAGATCGAGATATCCGAATATACATAGCGATAAAATAAAAATTCAAACTCAAGAATTTAATCTTGTTCCGAATTCGGGATTGCCTAGAATCAAGCGTGACGCGCAGGATATCAATCCGCGAACCTGTGCGGTCCCGCTATGGCATTGTCCCGGTTTTTCGCAGCGTGCGTAGAAAACCCAATGGAGTTTCCCATGACGAAACTACGTGATGTGCCCGGCGTCCATCCCTACACCGGCCCCGCCGGCGGCTGGGGTGCGCTCAAAGCAACCGCGCAGGCGATTCACGATCAAATGGAAAGCATCGAGGCGCCCGTTACGCTGATGCGGACCAATCAACCCGACGGCTTCGATTGCCCCGGTTGTGCGTGGCCGGACAAGGAACACCGGTCCACGTTCCAGTTCTGCGAGAACGGTGCAAAGGCGGTGACTTGGGAAGCCACCACGAAGCGGGTCACACCGGAATTCTTCGCTGCGAACACAGTCAGCTCGCTGCTGCAGAAAACGGACTATGAGCTCGAAGACATGGGGCGGCTCACACATCCGCTGGTTTACGACCGCGCCACCGACAAGTTTCAACCCGTCGACTGGGAAGACGCGTTCGCGCGCATCGGTGAGATCCTGCGCTCGCTCTCTCCGGACCAGGTCGAGTTCTATACGTCTGGGCGCGCCTCCAACGAGGCGGCGTTTCTGTATCAACTATTCGCACGCGAGTACGGAACGAACAATTTCCCCGATTGCTCGAACATGTGCCACGAGCCGACCAGTGTTGGTCTGCCGCAATCGATCGGGATCGGCAAAGGCACTGTCTCGCTCGAAGATTTCGATTCTACCGAACTCATTCTTTCCATCGGTCACAACCCGGGCACGAACCATCCACGCATGATGGGCACGTTGCACGAAGCTTCGCGGCGAAACGTGCCGATCATCGTCTTCAATCCGCTGCGCGAGCGCGCGCTCGAACGCTTTGCCGATCCGCAAAGCATGATTGAAATGGCGACGTTCGGCTCGACCCGCATCGCGTCCACCTACTTTCAGCTGGACGCCGGCGGCGACGCGGCCGCGCTCAAGGGCGTCATGAAAGCGCTGCTGCAGATGGAGTCGGAGCAAGGGGGCATACTCGACCAGGCATTCATTGCTCAACACACCGAAGGCTTCGACGCTTTCGCGGCGGATCTCGAGGCCACCTCGTGGGAAGACATCGAGAAAGCCAGTGGCCTCACACGGCCGGACCTCGAGCATGTGGCGATCGCCTACGCCAACTCGAACGCGACGATCGTCACGTACGGCATGGGCATCACGCAGCACAATAAAGGCACCGCCAACGTACGCTTGATCGCCGATCTGCTGTTGCTACGCGGCAATTTCGGCAAGCCCGGCGCCGGCATCTGTCCGCTGCGCGGCCACTCGAATGTGCAAGGCAACCGCACGGTGGGCATCACCGAAAAGCCGTCGAAAGCGTTTCTCGGGCTGATCGAGAAGGCCTGCGGATTCACGCCGCCCGAAGCGCACGGTCACGACGCGGTACAAGCCATCCAAGCCATGATCGACGGCAAGGCCAAGGCGCTGCTCTGTCTGGGAGGCAATTTCGCCGTTGCGCTACCCGACTCCGAACAGTCGTTTCCTGCGATGGCTGCACTCGACCTGGGCGTGCACATCGGCACGAAGCTCAATCGAACGCATCTGCTCGTTTCGAAGGAAACCTATCTATTCCCGTGCCTCGGCCGCACGGAACTCGACATGCAGGGTACAGGGCGTCAATCCATCACGGTGGAAGATTCGATGTCCATGGTTCATGCATCGGCCGGCAAGCTCACGCCCGCTTCCGAACAGTTGCGCTCCGAACCCGCGATTGTTGCCGGCATGGCGCGCGCCACGCTGCCCGCCACCAAAGTGGCGTGGATGGACCTGATCGCCGACTACGACAAGATTCGCGATCTGATCGAGCAGACCGTACCCGGCTTCGAGGACTTCAACCGGCGCATTCGTGTACCGGGCGGATTCCGGCTGCCGCTTCCGCCGACCGAGCGGCAGTGGCACACGCCATCGGGCAAGGCCGAGTTCTCCGTCTATGGCGGCGTGAAAGAAGACGCCGACGTGCTGGGTGCGGAAAACGTGCTGCGGCTCATCACGATCCGCAGTCATGACCAGTACAACACGACGATCTACGCGATGGACGACCGCTACCGCGGCGTGTTCGGCCGGCGCGACGTGCTCTTCATGAACGTGGACGACATGGCCGCGTACGGCATCGAACACGGCGATCTTGTCGACATCGAAACGGTCACATCGGGCCGCAAGCTGCGGCTCAAGAACATCACGGCCATTGTGTACAGCATCGCACGCGGTTCCGTGGCGGCCTATTACCCGGAAGCCAACGTACTTGTCCCGCTGGACTATATCGACAAGGAAAGCGGAACGCCTTCGTACAAGTCGGTGCCCGTGCATGTCGTGCGCGCGGCGGGAAACTAGTCTCATGTAATTCCGGTAGTCCGGCCGGGTGCCCGGCTTCCCCCGGCCGGCCTGTCTTTGGCAGGCAAATGCAGTCGTCACCAGGAGCTCAGAAGAATCATGGACATCTTCGACGCATTTCATCTCGCCAGGCTGCAGTTCGCATTCACCGTCTCGTTTCACATCGTCTTTCCGGCGATCAGCATAGGCATGGCAAGCTTTCTCGCCGTGCTCGAATGGCGCCTCCTCCTCACGGGCGATGCGGCCTATAAAGACATGTACCGCTTCTGGTCGAAGATTTTCGCGGTGGGGTTCGGCATGGGCGTGGTCTCGGGCGTCGTGATGGCTTACGAGTTCGGGACGAACTGGAGCGGATTCTCGACGATTGCGGGCAATATCACGGGGCCACTGCTGACCTATGAAGTCCTGACCGCATTCTTTCTCGAGGCGGGTTTTCTCGGCGTCATGCTGTTCGGCTGGAATCGCGTGAGTCCGAAAGCGCATTTTTTCGCCACGCTCATGGTCGCGATCGGCACGCTCATTTCGACATTCTGGATTCTCTCGTCGAACAGCTTCATGCAAACGCCGCAAGGCTACGCGATTCAAAATGGCCGGATCGTGCCGGTGGACTGGTGGAAGGTGATCTTCAATCCTTCATTCCCTTTCCGTCTGGCGCATATGACCATGGCAGCCTTTATCGTCGCGGGCTTTATCGTGGCCGCCTGCGGCGCGTGGCATTTGCTTCAGGGGCGGCGCGACGTGCCGGTGAAGCGCAGTTTCTCGATGGCGCTGTGGATATTGCTCTTTCTCGCACCCATTCAGATCCTGGTCGGCGACGCGCACGGTCTCAATACCCGGGAGTATCAGCCGGCGAAGATCGCCGCAATTGAAGGGCTGTGGGAAACCGAGCACGGAGGCACCGCGCTCAATTTAATCGGCTTTCCCGACATGAGCGCGGAAGTGACGCGTTACGCGATCCGCATCCCGCATCTCGGCAGCCTGATTCTCACCCACAGCTGGAACGGCGAAATTCGCGGGCTCAAGGAGTTTCCCCCGGAGGATCGCCCGTTTTCGCCAATTATCTTCTGGACGTTCCGCATCATGGCCGGACTCGGCATGCTGATGTTGCTTACCGCCGTGGTCGCACTTGTGCTTCGTCGCGGCGGGCGCCTCTATGAAGCGCGCTGGTTCCAGTGGTTCGTATTGTGCATGGGCCCATCCGGAATTCTGGCACTGCTGGCGGGCTGGATTACGACCGAAGTGGGCAGGCAGCCGTGGACCGTGTACGGCATCGTGCGTACCGTCGACTCCATGTCGCCCATCGGCGCCCAGCAGGCGGGTGTTTCGCTGCTGATCTTCGTGATTGTCTATTTTCTCGTGTTCGGAACGGGCGTCTATTACATGCTCAAGATGATGAAAAAGGGTCCGGCCACCGGGGTGGAAAGCATCGAATCGCTCAAGTATCCGGGACTGCACAATCGCGCACTCGACGCTGTGGTGGGGGAATGACGCCATGCAAATCGATCTTCCTGTGATCTGGGCAATCATCATTGGACTCGGCGTTTTCATCTACGTGATGCTCGACGGCTTCGATCTGGGCATCGGGCTGCTGTTTCCGTTCTTCGAAGGGAAAGCCGAACGCGAGGTGATGCTCAATACCGTCGCGCCGGTATGGGACGGCAACGAAACATTCCTCGTGCTCGGTGGCGCCGGTCTCTATGGCGCATTCCCGGTCGTCTACTCAACGCTGCTGCCCGCCAACTACATGCCGCTGATTCTCATGGTGGTCGGCCTGATTTTCCGTGGCGCGGCGTTCGAGTTGCGCGCAAAAGCTACACGCACGCAACATGCATGGGATCTCGCGTTCATCGGCGGTTCGGCGCTCGCGGCAATGTGTCAGGGTATCACGCTCGGATCGCTGTTGCAGGGGATCAAGATCGTCGACGACAAGTTCGCGGGCGACCCGTTCGACTGGTTCTCTCCGTTTAGCGTCTTCTGCGGTTTCGGCGTGTTGCTCACGTATGCGACGCTCGGCTGCGGCTGGCTGATCCTGAAGACCGACGGCGAGCTTCAGCGCAAGATGCGCGTGGTGATGCGCCCGCTGCTCGCGGTTCTGCTCCTCGCGATTGCCATCGTCAGCCTCTGGACGGTGCTAGGCCTGCCCGCCGTGAGACAGCGATGGTTTTTCAGCGGCAATCTCGGCTGGTTCCTGCCAGTTCCGATTCTGGTTGTGCTGTGCGTCGCGGGCATCTACCGCGCGCTTAACCGCAGCCACGAATCGACGCCCTTCCTGCTATCCCTGGCAATCTGCTTCCTCGGTTACACCGGTATTATTATCAGCATCTGGCCGTACATCATTCCGCCATCACTCACGATCTGGGACGCGTCGTCGAGCCAGTCGAGCCAGCTGTTTGCCCTGGTCGGCACGATCATCGTGTTGCCGATCATTCTCGTTTACAACGCGATGCAATATCGGGTGTTCCGCGGCAAGGTGCGCGAAGGAGACCACGGTTATCACTGAAACAGATGATTCTTCGCGGCGCGCGCAAGCTGCGAACAACTACAGCGCGCGCAAGCGAGGAAACCTGAATTGATCGCGCATGCCTTAAGGCCAGGCGAACGTATTTCCATATTCCAGATAATAAAAGTCCATCATGATCGTCCGGCCCCGAGAAAACTGGTTCCGGTTGCTGTTCGTCTGGAACGGCTCGGTTCTTTCATCCATCATCCCACAACTGTGCTTCATGGCGGTGGTGAGTACCCTAGCGGTCTTCACGCACGGGCGCGTATTTGGAGAAAAGATCCCGCTCAACACCGCGCCCTTCACCCTGTTCGGCGTCGCACTGGCTATATTCCTCGCGTTTCGAAACAATGCGAGTTATGAGCGCTTCAACGAAGCGCGGCATCTCTGGGGTGTTTTTCTAATCGCATCACGCACGCTCACTTCGCAGATGCTTTGCTACATTCCAGAGCGCGCAGACACCTTGCGCATCGCCCAGCTGATTGTCGGATTCATTTACGCCCTCAAGCACGAACTGCGCGGCACCGATCCCACGATGGATTTTCAGCGGCTCCTCGGTCGCGAGCAGGCCGAGATCGTAGGCAGCCAGATCTATCAACCAATGTACATTCTCAACGAAATACGGCGCGAGCTCTCGCTCCCGAAGCATCGTCTTCATACGCCCGACACGAAGCTGTGGATGCTGGACGCACAGATCGACGAACTGGGCAAGGCATTGGGCGGCTGCGAACGTATCGCCGCAACGCCGATTCCGTTTGCCTATAACGTGTTGTTGCATCGAACCGTCTATGCCTACTGCGTTTTGCTGCCGTTCGGGCTCGTGGATTCCACGGAGTTTTTTACGCCGCTGCTGTGCGTTTTCATTGCCTATACGCTGATAGCGCTCGAAGCGATTGCGAGTGAAGTCGCCGATCCGTTCAGCGTCGCGCCCAATGCGCTCGCACTCGACGCGATGTCGCGCAATATTGAACGCTCCGTTCTGGAGCTATGTGGTCGTCCAGTTCCCGCCCCGGTTGCTCCCGTTCGCCCGTATCAGCTTACCTGAGTGGACACGCGAACTCATTTGAGCCGATCTCCCCGCAACTGTACCGGTTCGATCATGCGTCAACTGTGCCTCGAGCGGCGCTTGCCCCACCACTATGCTGTTGCCATGTCGTCGCCCCTTGTTCGTTGCGGCCCTGATCCAAATCGTGAACGCCATCGCTAAACCTGTCACTTCTGACATCGCAAACCGCACAACCGTGCTCGGTGGGCGGGCACGCCCACTGAAGGATTTGCGCCTATCCGTGATAGATCAATGCAATTTTCGCTGCACCTATAGCATGCCACGCGAGGAATTCGGCGCGAACTACCGCTTTTTACGCGCGTCGGAACGCCTTTCCTTCGAGCAAATGGTCAAGCTCTCGCGTGCCTTCGTTACGCTCGGCGTAAAGAAGATTCGCATTACAGGCGGCGAGCCGCTGCTTCGTCCCGGCCTCGAATCACTCATAGAACGCCTCGCGGGCCTGACGACCTTGAACGGAAAGCCGCTCGACATCGCACTGACGACCAATGGATCGTTGCTTGGCGCCCGCGCCAGGGCATTACGCGAGGCGGGGGTGTCCAGCGTGACCGTGAGCCTGGACGCAATCGACGACGCCGTGTTTCGCCGCATGAGCGACACCGACCTGCCCGTAGCCCGAATTCTCGACGGCATCGAGCGCGCACAGGGCGTAGGTCTCGCGCCGGTGAAAGTGAAGGCAGTGATCGAGCGCGGCGCCAACGACAACCAGATTCTGCCATTGGTACGTCACTTCAAAGGCTCAGATATCGCCGTACGATTCATCGAGTTCATGGATGTGGGGGGCGCTTCAGCCTGGTCGAAATCCACGGTCCTTTGCGCCCGTGAAATGCGTGCAGTTGTCGAAAGTGAATTTCCGCTCGTTGCACTCTGCGCAGGGGCGGATTCGACTTCCGTGAATTATCGGCATGCAGATGGCGAGGGCGAAGTGGGCTTCATTGCGAGCGTGTCAGAACCGTTCTGCGGCGAATGCTCACGTGCGCGCGTATCCGCTGACGGGCAGCTCTTTACGTGTCTCTTCGCCACCAGCGGCGCAAGTCTCAAGCCGTGGCTGGACGACACCATTGCCGACAAGCAGCTGGTGGAAGTCATCCAGTCGCGCTGGAACGCACGTGACGATCAATATTCGGAACTGAACTTGGACCGCAGACGCAGTGGGGGCGGCAAAAATTATCCGACCGTCCGCATGTCGCTCGTTGGCGGTTGAACGTTTGGCACCTCAATTCCCGCTCCTTCGAGGACCGCTCATTATGTCACCCCATCGGCCACCCGACACGCGGTCCGCAGGCGAAGCACTGTCACCGGCCAACGCAAGATAGCCTGAATGGCGGCATCGCGGCAGGCTTCGAGGTGCGCGTGCAGGCAGAAGCGATCGATGTCTTCGCTGAAATCTCGCCGATCATGAGAAATCCGGACATTGGCGCGCTCGTGGATTTTATCGGTCTCGTCCGCAACAACGGCGATACCGATGATGTAGTCGCGCTCAATCTCGAACACTACCGGCATGACCGAGCATTCGCTTTGGGGCATCGTGGAAGAAACTTGCGCACGATGGGCTTTGAACGCCGTAAAAATCCTCCATCGAAGCGGACGTATCGCGCTGGGTCAGCCTGTCGTGCTAGTCGTCGTGGCTGCGGCGCACCGCGCAGCCGCCTTCGAGGCATGCGACTTCATCATGGATTTTCTAAAAGCGCATGCTCCGTTCTGGAAAAAAGAGATCAGGCCTGACCGAACCGCGCAATGGGTCGAAGCAAAGCACGCCGATGAGCAGGCAATGGTGCGCTAGGGCTGAAAGGCCTGTTCCTCCCGCCAGTCATGTCATCGACGAACAGATAAAGATGAAGCTGACTATCAAATACTTCGCGAGCATTCGCGAAACACTAGCTGTCGCTCAGGAAATCGTGGAAGTCGATGCCGGGCAGATCACGATTCATGGCCTGCGCGAGCGCCTCATTGCACGCGGCCCACGCGTGGCCGACGTGCTCGATTTTTCAAGAGCGGTGCGGGTCGCCGTGAATCACGAAATGGTCGGCGACACTTTCGTCCTGCGCCAGGATAGCGAGGTTGCGTTTTTCCCCCCGGTCACTGGTGGGTAGAGCCTGTCATGCAGCCGATATTTGATATCGGCCACCCCGCCTTTCATCACGTGCCCGCGCAGCGGTAACATCCGCCACGGATCGCGCCGCTGCGTGCGATTCCCGTTGTAATGATAACGCCCCCTCGATCCCCAAAGTTCCCCGCTTTGGGGAGCTTTTTGATAGCCCCGTCACTTCTCCAGCGCCGAGGCGAGGACAGTCCAGTCGGCGTTGACCGGCGGCGTTCCACGCGTAAAAGGACGATAGATCCGGTCGCCGCGCAGAATATCCGCCCCCGTTAGCGCGCACATACCGCGCCTTCTGGCAATGCACAGCCGCCATGGCTGCTCCGCATATCGCCCGTTCGTCGGATCGCTCCACGAGACGGAAATCAGGTTTTCCGACCAGTTTTCGACAAACGCCAGACGCGCGCGCAGCGCAGGCATTGACTGCTTGCTGAACGTAACCGATGCAGGGCGGTGGCCCTCATTGTCCGAGCCCGTGCGCAATACTGAACCGCCATCGAGGAGATTGAGCGTGTACTGCCATGCGTCCCCGGCGCTGGATTGTTGCATCTCGTGTCGCTCCTTTAATCGGGTTTGACATAGTGACAAGGCATACGATATTACAATTATATTTATTCTTTAAAACCCAATCACACTTTTCGCGATGCTAACATTCATCGCGCGCAAAATATTTGCGACGTTCCGATATTAAGTATTGGCGATTATTCACACTGGATTTTCGCGCAGCGACCGTCTACGCTGAAAGGATTCAGATCCGGGGTTTATCTACCATGGACAACAATCTTATCATCGCTGTTTTCGAAAATTCCGCTATTGCCGAGAAAGCGTGTGAGGATTTCAAGGACTATGCAGAGAAAGGCCAGGGGTTCACGATCCACAGCGGCGTGGTGGTGGAAAAGAGCCCTGACGGAAAGCTGTCCGTTCTTGAGCAGCAAACGCGGTCTTTCTGGGGCACGACGATCGGCGCGGTGACGGGGACGCTCATCGGCCTGCTCGGTGGGCCGGTCGGCTCGATTATTGGCTTTGCTGTGGGGGCGAGCGCCGGGTTGACGGGCCATGCGCTACGTGTGCTGTTTGACGATGAGCTGGTGAATGCGATTTCGGCGAAGCTAACGCCAGGTCGCGCGGCAGTCGTACTCGAAGCGGACGAACCCTCGCCCTTTTTCGTGGACAATGTCGTCACCGGTTACGGTGGCAGTGTTCACAGAAAAGCGTATCCGGAATGACTGCTTTCTCGAGTCATTGCATTTCTTTTTGATTTGTCATGTGAGCCAGATCGTCAAGAGGCGCTGCGAAGCGTACGACGCGGAACCGATCGTCACCGGCCTGAACAACGCCCAATACCTGCTCTCTGGTCGCTTATCGGATTCGTAATCGTCCCACTATGGCATGACGTGCCGGGCATGGTGCCCACACAGACGCACAGCAATAGCGTTCACACATGGAGAGTCGCATGCGAACAAGTGCGCGTAATCATTTCGTCGGTCAGGTCATCGATATCAAATCCGGCCCGATGGACGACGAAGTCATCCTGCGGACACTGGATGAACTGGACGTCGTCGCGATCATCACGCGTGGAAGCGCGCGGTCGCTCGGTCTCGCCAAAGGCGTTAACGCGTTCGCTCTGGTCAAGGCATCATCCGTTATCGTGCTGGTCGACTACGAGAGCGGAAAGGTATCGGCCCGCAACTATATTTCGGGGAAAATCGCTTCGATTACCAAAGGGGCTGTCAGCTCCGAGATACAGATCGCCGTCCCGAGCGGTGCGTCCGTCGTCGCGATTGTGACCAACGAGAGTGTTGAGCGTCTTGGACTTTCCATTGGCAAGAGCGCCAGCGCGATTTTCAAAGCATCCAGCGTCATTGTCGGCGTCGAATGAGGTAGAAAAATGAACGAGGGCCGTATAGTGCAATGTATCGGCGCCGTTATCGACGTGGAGTTCCCCGGCGGGAGCGTACCGAATATCTACGATGCGCTGGTCGTCGAGGGCACCGAGCTGACACTCGAGGTGGAACAGCAACTCGGCGACGGCGTCGTGCGCACCATATCCCTTGGCTCGTCCGACGGCTTGAGACGCGGGATGGTCGTCAGGAACCTGAGGCATCCCATTTCGGTCCCCGTGGGCACTGCAACGCTTGGCCGCATCATGGACGTGCTGGGCCGGCCGATCGACGAAGCAGGCCCCATCGTCTCAGAGCACGTTCGCTCGATTCATCAGAAGGCGCCTCCATTCGAAGACCTTTCGCCGTCTACGGAACTTCTGGAAACAGGAATCAAGGTCATCGACCTAGTTTGCCCTTTTGCGAAGGGCGGCAAAGTCGGACTGTTCGGTGGCGCGGGAGTCGGAAAGACCGTCAACATGATGGAACTCATCAACAATATCGCGAAGGAGCACGGGGGGTATTCGGTTTTCGCCGGCGTCGGAGAACGCACCCGTGAAGGAAACGACTTCTATCATGAGATGAAGGAGTCGAACGTTCTGGACAAAGTGACTCTGGTATATGGCCAGATGAACGAACCACCCGGCAACCGGCTGCGCGTTGCGCTAACGGGCCTCACTATCGCCGAGTACTTTCGCGACCAAGGCCTCGACATATTGTTCTTCATTGACAACATATACCGGTTCACGCTCGCAGGCACCGAAGTATCCGCACTGCTCGGCCGCATGCCATCCGCCGTCGGCTACCAGCCGACGCTGGCCGAAGAGATGGGGAAATTGCAGGAGCGCATCACTTCCACCCGGAAAGGTTCAATTACCTCGGTGCAGGCCGTGTATGTTCCGGCAGATGATTTGACCGATCCCTCCCCTGCCACGACATTCGGCCACCTCGACGCTACCGTGGTTCTGTCGCGGGACATCGCTTCGTTGGGAATTTATCCGGCAGTCGATCCGCTCGACTCCACGTCGCGTCAGATCGATCCCAACGTGATCGGCGAAGCGCATTATTCGGTAGCACGTGGCGTCCAGCAGACATTGCAGCGCTACAAGGAGCTGCGCGACATCATTGCGATTCTCGGGATGGACGAGCTCGCACCGGAAGACAAGCTGATCGTCACTCGCGCGCGCAAGGTCCAGCGATTTCTTTCCCAACCATTCCACGTCGCCGAGGTTTTTACGGGCGTACCGGGTAAATACGTGCCATTAAAGGAAACGATCCGGGGATTCCAGATGATCATTGACGGCAAATGCGACAGCCTCCCCGAACAGGCTTTCTATATGGTCGGAGGCATCGACGACGTTTTCGCCAAGGCGAAACAGATCCAGTAGCGGCCCGGGAGCGTAACGATGTCAACTGTTCTGTGCGTTCTCTACCCGGATCCCGTGACGGGATACCCACCAGAATACGTGCGTGACGAGATTCCGGAAATCACGGTCTACGCAAATGGCCAGAGCGCGCCCACGCCCAGGGGCCCGCTCGGGTTCAAGCCCGGCCAACTGGTCGGATGCGTGTCTGGCGAGCTTGGACTTCGCAGCTATCTGGAGAGTCTCGGCCACGAATTGATCGTGACGAGCGACAAGGATGGTCCGGACTCCACATTCGAAAGGTATCTTCCGGAGGCCGAGGTCGTCATCTCTCAGCCATTCTGGCCGGCCTACCTGACCGAAGAGCGGATCGCCGGGGCGAAAAAACTCAAGCTCGCCCTGACGGCCGGTATCGGTTCAGATCACGTGGACCTTCGCGCCGCGGTGCAAGCCGGGATTACCGTGGCGGAAGTCACGGGTTCGAACTGCGTGAGCGTCGCGGAGCAGGTCGTCATGCTGATCCTCCTGCTGGTGCGCAACTATTTGCCCTCGCACACTTTCTCGGAGGCTGGCGGCTGGAACATTGCGGACTGTGTTGAGCGGGCCTACGATATTGAGGGAATGCGCTTCGGCGCGATAGGCGCGGGCAGGATCGGTCTCGCCGTTCTACAAAGACTGAAGCCGTTCGGGCTCTCCCTGCACTATACGCAACGACATCGCCTTGCCCCGGAAATAGAAGACGATCTGGGGCTGAGCTTCCATGCCGACGCCGAATCGCTTGTCCGTTCTGTCGACATCGTGAACCTGCAGTTGCCACTCTATCCGTCGACCGAAGGCTTCTTTAACGATGCCCTGTTTGCAAAAATGAAACGTGGCGCATATCTCATCAATACCGCTCGCGGGAAGTTAGTCGAGCGCGATGCAGTCATACGCGCGTTACAGTCCAGGCAGATCGCCGGCTACGCAGGAGACGTCTGGTTCCCCCAGCCCGCGCCGCTCGACCATCCGTGGCGGACCATGCCCTTTAACGGCATGACGCCCCACGTTTCGGGCACCACGCTCTCGGCACAGGCAAGGTATGCAGCCGGGACGCTCGAGATTTTGCAGAGCTACTTCGCGAGCGCTCCAATCCGGGAGGAGTATCTCATCGTCGACGGCGGCAATCTCGCAGGTACCGGTAGCGCGTCGTATCAGCTAACCTGACGCCCCATTGACCCGGCGGCTTGCAGTGGACGACTCCCAGCTCGGCGGGAAGCGCCGCCACTGTGGCCGCCACTGGATTCAGGCTATGCCTGTTCGATCGGCGTATGCGTTTCGAAGGCGAGTTCTGCTCGAAGACTATCCAGATCACGACCTGCCGTCGCGACCGCGAGGCGCCTGCTGTTTCTCCAATAGGTCGCGGTACATGCATGGGCACCGGGATCCCCTTCGATATCGACACGATCCCATCCTTCTGCGTGCCCCACGTAGTTGATCGCCACGTCGTAATGCTGGGTCCAGAAAAATGGCACCGCTGCAAAGTGCTGGCGCTGCCCCAGCATGTTCCTCGCGGCCACCACGCCCTGGCGCTCCGCCACGACCCAATGCTCCACACG
The DNA here is from genome assembly GCF_017104805.1 of Paraburkholderia sp. Ac-20347. NCBI lineage: Bacteria > Pseudomonadati > Pseudomonadota > Betaproteobacteria > Burkholderiales > Burkholderiaceae > Paraburkholderia > Paraburkholderia sp. Ac-20347. The sequence continues at coordinate 14,868 of NZ_JAAGPN010000125.1, forward strand.
AATGCGCTCGCCCGTTCCCGGGTCTGGCCAGCGCGCAATATCGCCCGCGACATACACGTCTGGGGCACTCGCCTGTAGGTACTCGTTGACGAGCACTCCCCGATCCATGTCGAGCCCCGCTTCCTGCGCCAGTGCCACCTCGGGGTCAACGCCGATGCCTGTCAGGATCACGTCTGCAACCAGTGCTCTGCCTGTGGTGAGCGTCACACGGTCCGATTCGATTTGGGTGACCTCGGCAACATGAAAGGTCACGCCATGCGACTCGTGCAGCGCTCTGAGCATGTCGCCGAGCGGCCGCACCCAGGACGCGTTCCATCGGATGCGCACCACGCATCACGACGTCTACCGCCACTCCTCGTGCGCGCAAGGCAGCCGCGGCCTCGAGTCCGATGAATCCTGCACCCACCACGACGCACCGTCTCGCAGTCCCGATTTGCGCAATCAACGCGTCGCAATCGGAGAGCGTTCTCAGCACTGCAACGTGAGGCAGGTCCGCGCCTGGAACGGACATACGTCTGGGCCGTGCGCCTGTCGCAAGGAGTAACGCACCGTAGCGTTCGCGCCTTCCGTCGGAAAGCGTTATGTCCTTGTTTCGCGGATCCAGTCGTACGACGCGATGACCGCATCGAACATCAATACGATGCTTCGAGTAAAACTCAGGCGAGCGCAAAGGCAGCCATGAGGGACTCGCCGTCCCGGCAAGATAGTCTTTTGACAGGTTGGGCCGATCATAAGGCTGTGAAGTGTCGGCAATCCACATGGTCACGGGGCCTTCGTACCCTTCCCTGCGAAGCGTCTCGGCTGCCGCATTGCCGGCTGCGCCGCCGCCCACGATCGCGATCGATTTCGGGGGCTGCGCGATTGTCAATTTCGGAGGCTGCGCCGCCGGCAGCAGGTCGCGCACGAATACGTGTCCATCGTTCTGCTCCACACGCCAGTGTTTGAGATTGTCGAGAGCGGGCGGCCGCGTCACCCGTCCATCCCGCAGGCAAAACGCAGCATGGTGCCACGGACATCGAATCGTGTCGCCGACCAGCAGGCCTTCTGCGAGAGGGGCGCCATAGTGCGTGCAGGTGGCTGCGACGGCAAACAGTTCGCCGCCCCTGCGCGCGAGCAACACGGGTTCGCCCCGAACGGTTCCTGTCACGACGCCGCCTTCGACAATCTCCTCAAGCGCCACGCCTTGCGTGAGGTCGCCACAGGAAGGCGGGGACGAGCTATTAGCCATTGCGTCGCTCCTTGCTGATGCCACACGTGTGAGGTCACACATTACACCGACGCACGCTCGTCTGCACATGCTGCGCCATCGGGCGACGCAGCGATAAATCACTGAAGCCCAGACGCGATGATCCCCTCGCTGTGACATCGGTTGACGACGCCGAAGCTGATTGCGTGGGATAACGACCTTGAGAGCCCCGCGGCATATTGGTGTGGTTAGCTTCAGAACGCTACATGAGTCACTTCGTTCCTTTAACTTCCGATCGCGCTGACCCACTGATTTAGCCAATAGTAAGTATTGGCCAATTTTATAAAAAATCGACGTATTTTTCCCGTTTCACTCGTGACCCGCGTCGTTATAATTAATTGGGCCAGCAGCCCTTGCGCGTCTCGGTCGTTACTATTTTTAATTCTCTCCCTTGTTTTCCCACCCCGTACCCTGAGGAGCATTCATGTCTACGCTGATCGCGATTACCTATCAAGATGAGGCGGCCGCAGAAAGAGCGTTGCAAGAGCTTCAGTCACTACAGAGCGAGTACCTTCTCGAATTGAAGAATGCCGTCGTCGTAGAGCGAACTGCCGACGGTAAGGTCAAGTTGCATCAGACAGTTAGCGCGACAGCTGAAGGCGCTCTCCGAGGGGCATTTTGGGGAACACTGATTGGCTGGCTTTTTCTCGACCCGCTCTTGGGCGCTGCGGTAGGCTCAGCATCGGGGGCCCTGGCGGGAAAGCTGAGTGAATATGGTGTGAAGAACGATTTTGTGAAGTCACTGGCACAAAAGATTCCGCCTGGCGCTGCGGCAGTATTCGCGCTCCTGAGGGACGTGACGCTTGATAAAGTGGAAGCGGATCTCGCGAAGCTCGGGGGAACGGTGCTCTACACCAATCTTTCCATCGACGATGAACTGAAGCTCGTTGAGGCACTGTCCAAGGCAAAAGATTCTACGAACAGCTAACCCCTTGGGTCTGGTGGAGGCTCCCGTTCTTGAGAGAATGGAGCCATGAACAAGTCGAGCACGTTTTCTCGTAACGCTTCGCGACGACTGTAAGACCTGTCAACTCGCCATGATTGATGCGGTCAGGCAGGACCACCAGATCTCTCCTCGTCCACCAGCGCAACAGCCATATCTGCGCTAATGAAAAGACGGACTTTCTCACCTTCGACGCCCGCCACGAGCCCCATGTCAATGTAGTGATGGTGCTTCTTGTGCTTACCGAAGCCATTGCTATTTGCCAGCTTAATGCGATTTCCCTCGACGCGATCGACCGTACCGATAAACACGCCATCGGCACCGACAACCTCCATACTTTCTCTTACATTTTCATTTCCGCTCATCGTAGCCTCCACTTGTGTCTGGTGCACTGACTCACCTTTCCGATACCCAGTCCGCCCTTTTCGCAAGCAGCCCAGCCGCGTCCGAACATGTCCTCTCGTACACCCATTTTCGGCAATCTTTGCCCGAATGTCTGGAGGACCTTCACGAACGCCGCAGCTCAGGCGCCGCTGCGTGCTCCTCTAGCTCGGTCACCTGTGCCTTCAGGTCTTTGAATGTCTCCAGGATTGACCTCGACGACGGCACGCGGCGACGGCGATCAAGGCCTGCTTCGTGAAGGCGCGACCGATTACTGAGCCCCTCCTACCGCAGGTCACGCGTATGAGCGATGAATGCTATTTCATTGCATTCAGACTACCACGGCCAAAAGCACGTGGATACGCCCGTATCGTTTGCGAGGGCATAACGCCGATGCAATGTATCGGTGCGCAGTTAAATCGTCCCGACCAGGCAGACTGACAGGTCAACACTACACCGACAGAGGCAGGTTTGCACGTGCTGCACCGTCGGGCGATGCGACGCACGCATGGCGCAGCTTTCCCTAACGGCTGTCCGTGCCCGGCGTCTTGCGAAATTCGCCAGGCGCCGTGCCGTACCAGCGTTTGAACGCTTGTGGAAAGCTCGATAAATCAATAAACCCCAGACGTTCCGCGATTTCGCCGCGCGAAAGCCTGCCGTCGCTCAGGAGCTATTGCGCCATTGCACCGCGCGATTCGGCAAGGAGTGCCCTGAACGTTGTGCCCTCGTTCAGCAAGCGGCGTTTAAGCGTTCGTTAACTCATTTTGATCAATTGGGCGACATCCTCCAGCTTCGAGGGCATCGTGCCGAGATTGGCGTTCAGATAATGCTGAATCAGTTTCGCGGTGCCGAGCCGCGTGCGCCGCTCCTCCATCAGGCGGCAGCACATCTGCTCGCACATCGAAAATGTGGCCGGATCCGCGTGCGGCAGCTTACGCGACAGGAAAGCGCGTTCGAATGCAAGGCTGTTCACGCTGGCCGATCCAGTCGGCTCCGCGCCGAACACCGACTGAATGATCGAAGGCAGTCCGCCGGTGGGCTGCGACCAGCGCCCACGCGTCGTCAAACGGGCGAGCAGATCGTTGACTCCGATTTCCTGGAGCAGGACCGCCGCGGCCGCTATATAGCGCTGCAAAAGGAAATCTTTCACGCTTGCGTCGAGATCGGGTTAGCTAAAAATCAGGACTACAAATTTATTTTTGACGTGGTACGCGATTGACGTAAACGCCGGCGTGAGCGGCAGATAGCGCAACGCGAGCGCGTCTGCGGCCGTGGCACTCGCGATCAGCCCAATCCCCACATCCCGTAAGTCGCGAAGTGATGCCGCGCGCCGTGGGACCTCGACTACGCCTCTGAAAGCGAATTGAAACTCGCCAAGCAAGCCAACGCTCGCAGCAGCATTGCTGCGTTCTCGCACCTGCCGTAAGCACTTCCGCGACACGTCAGGGTCCGCCGCCTCGAAGTCCCGCTTCACGCGCCCGCGGCGGCCTGTGCAGGCGGCTTGCGCCGGCGCTCCCGGCATTGGGCGATCCAGCTTCCATAACAGTTCAGGGCTGGCCAGGGCCCCAACTGTTATCTACGCTCTTTACCCGGCGCTCGTGCATCCAAACTGTACTCTACTCAGTGAAGGCGATTTGTGCGTTCCACGCATGAGTTCCCCCTCTTACTCTTGTTCCATCGCCACGTCGCCCCTTCTGGATGCGACGCAAGCATTGGAGTTAAGGAAATGAGAGGAATCGTATGTCAACGCCACTTACGGAAGGACGCACCGCGAATATCCCCGGCCACGGCAGGGAACGCAATGTGAATCTGCTGGAGGCCATGCGGATTTACGTCAGAGTTGTAGAAAGAGGCAGCATCTCGGGCGCGGCAAGAGATCTGGACATCGGCCAGCCGGCCGTCAGCGAGCGCATCGAGCGGCTCGAAAAGTACCTTGGATGCCGCCTGCTGCTGCGCAACGCGCGCGCCTTCAAGTGCACGCCTGAGGGAATCATCTTCCACGAACGCAGCAAGGCTGTTCTAGGCGCTGTGGAGCAAGCCGTGGCCGAAGTCTCGAACGACGAACAGGCAATGAAGGGCGCGATCCGTATTGCAGCACCGCATTGCTTCGGCGAAACCCTTCTGCCGGAGGGCGTCAAGCGTATCCGTGAAAGCTTTCCGCGCATCGACATCGAACTCGTGCTCAACGACAAGGTCACCGATCTTGTCACCGAGGGCGTCGATATCTCGTTTCGTCTGGGGCAGCTGGGCGACGGTGCGTACATCGCGTGGCCGCTTGGGGACATCGAACGCGTGCTCGTTGCTTAGCCAGATTATCTGAGCCGCAGCGACGCGATCGACGACCTGGAGGATCTCTCGCGACACAATCTGATCCGCGTGAAGGGTGCTTTCGATGCGGACCTGCTACCCCTCTGCCGGGACGGCGAGCTCATCGATACCGTGCCGGTTCAGACGATCATCAAGACGACGCATTGGCGTCCGATGTATGAACTCGTTCTGGCTGGACTCGGGCTCGGTGTGCTCGAAGCGCCGGCCGTGAAGGATGCCCTCGCGACCGGCGAACTGGTGCGGGTGCTTCCCCAGTACGAAGTGCCCGCGCTTGCCCTGAACCTGCTTATCCAGCCGCAGCGTCCAATTGCCCTGCGGGTCCGTAAAGTCGTCGATACGCTCAGGAGCTACATTTCGGAGGCGTTAAGCCAATAGTTAATATCGGAATAATGCTCAATGACGCGAGCATCCCGATTGACTATCTTGAAGAGTCCCGGATGATGATCACAGGAGGGGGCATGACTCAGAAACTGATCGTGGCAACGTTTGGCAATCTGGATGTCGCTCAAAGAGCTTCGCGTGATCTGCACAATTTCGAAAAGGACGATGACTTCAAGATTGAAAGCGGCGTGATGGTCGAAAAGACTGCGGACGGCAAGCTGCACGTGCTGACGCAATACAGCGAGCCGCACTGGGGCGTCGTGATCGGCGCAGTAAGCGGTGCGCTGATCGGTCTGCTGGGTGGACCGCCCGGCGCAATCGCGGGCGCTGTCGCAGGCGCGGGTGTCGGGCTCGCGGGTCGGGCGGTGGAGCACGTTCTGGACAAGAAACTAACGGGCGCGATTGAACTCGAACTCCGTCCGGGGACCTTCGCGCTCATTCTCGAAACCAGGAATCCGCCCGACAATGAAGTGGAGGACGTCGTGCGCGGTTATGGCGGCAAAGTCTTCACACAATCGCTATCGTGGTAAGGCGTTGCGTTGCAGCCTGATTCGCACGCAGCGCGGTTTCACCATCCCGGGAAAGGGTCGACCGATATGTCTGCCAACATGAACACCACTGAGAACTACCGTCGTTTCCAGATTGCCTCGAGCCTCGCGCCGCTCCCGAACAACCGGGCCGTGGCGCACGTCACGGTCACTACGACAGACGCCGCCCGCATCGCCGATCTGGGAACCGACCGCTTCGTACATGTCTCGCGTTGGGTCGAGTCGCCAACGCCGGACCAGCTTCGGGTCATCGTAGACGAGTGCAAGGTCGCAATCGATCACTACGCCGACAATGTCGACGACAGCTGATGCGGCGCGGTACGGCCACGGTGCATGCGTGGTTCGACCGCGCTAGCGGGTTCCCTCAGTGCGCATCGAGATCGCGGACGATCTGCTGCGCTTCCTGCGAGGTTTCGAGTCTGAAGAACCAGCGCTCCGCGTGCTCGCGAACGGCAACCCATGAGCGATCCTGATGGTCGTTCTTTATGCGGTCGATGAACTTGAAGCCCCGCTCGAGGCCATCCCGATTGGCCTCCGTCTCCGTCAACCATTCCGGCTGGACGGTGTCAGGGCTACAGGTCGCAAACAAACGGCCGTCGCGACGAATCTCCACGTGCGCGATCCAGCCACCGCGCTCGTTGTTGCGGGATCGTGTCGTTATCACAAACCCGTTGTACGTCACATTCTCGGTTGGGACCATCCGGAGTCTCCGTGATTACGCAGGCTGCTGATCGTCAATCCGCCGGCGCGGCCGGCCGTCCGGTCGTCGAGGTTCTCATCTCCTGCACTGCGCGATGAATTGCTTCCGTTAGCGTATTGTTAACTTCAATGAGGCTGCGCATTTCGTCCTGCAGTTTCAGGAGTGCCTCGGCGTCCTTGTAGGTTTGCAATGCCTGCTTGTCGGATGCGGCTGCTGCCACCTTCTGGCCGACCATGATTACCGAAAGCAGGACGAGCTGCAAAAAGGTCTGGGCGATCCACGCAACGAGCGCTGAAACGCCGCTTTGGATAGCAGAGGGTAAGCTCACAAGTGCGATCGCCGCAAAGACATAAGCGCACCACATTGTCCCCACCACGTTGGTAATGGCGACCGCAATCTTGCCGTTCAGCCCCACATGTTCGTGCGTGGTCAGGTGCGGCCCGGCTTTTTTGCGCGCATCCACGCGCGCGCTCGCCTCGTTATCGAATTTCATCACTGAACCCTGTTGGAAAGCACTACCGGACCGGTGGCAGACTCGAGCCCACCGGCAATGAGCCAAGTTCGGCAACTACACGAAAGACCCTTCTCACCACGGCAAAATCGCGCGTCACGGCACGGCGTGGACAGATATCGCCCGGCACGCTGACGAAACCAAAATCAAGACCGGACAGCGAAAGGATGTCGAGGATCGCACTATCGTTCCCCTCAGTCATATTGAGCAATAACACGAACATTCCATGCTCCGCATAGAGCGATAGCTCGTAAGCGAGCGGAGTGGAAACGGGAAGCACGCGTAGCACGACGAGCCCATCCTGTTCATTGAAGAGTTCAACCAGCCGCTCGATCGTGATCAGGTCGGGACCGAACACAGGATTGAGCGGCGCTCTCTTCGCTCCGACGCCACCGACGTATCCTCCGATAATGCCGTTCATGACGTTCCCCTCAGACACGCTGCGACGATCCAAGCTTCCGAATCGCGCCGCCCGCATTACTCCCGGGCCGAACGGCGCCTCATGCATTTCGTGTGACCAATGCAATGCATTTATCGCCACATTCGGGAAATCGTACATCGAAATTCACCACGCGAAATTGCCGGATTCCTCTCCTGAACCTGATACCTGATATCGTGAATTGGCTCGGTCATGAATTCGCCGATATAAAGTATCGGATGGCGAGATGTTCACATCCGCTGAATCCGACAATAGAATTCAATCGTCAAATTGTCCCTTTTTGGTTTCGCCGCGATTTCACCCGACCCCGGGCGCGGTCTTCCGGATAGTCCACGGTGTATTGAAAGGCAGCTTCTCGCCGTACTGAAACAGTGTGATTCAACGTATTGACCGTCTGGATATCACACTGGCGGATATCACGCATCGTTATTCAGGAGTCGTCCGATGAAGAGGGAAGGTCCCGAGCCGCAAGCCGTGATGTGTTCCGTCAGCGCCTTCGCGAACTTTATTGCGGCGACGATCGACCTGCGCTTCGAGCTGCCCGCACACCTGCCCGACAACCGCGGCGACGCCACCACGGTCGTGAATAGCGACTCCGGCTCTCGCACCTGGAACGCGTGCGCCATGATCGGCAACACGACAGCCCGCTCGACACGCAAGCGGCGCTATGAACGCCGGTGCGTATAAGACATCCCGTTATGCACAACCTTCATCGCGAACTAGCGCCGATATCAAGCGTCGCCTGGAAGCAAATCGAGGCAGAGGTCGCCCGCTCGTTCAAGCGCTCGGTCGCCGGCCGCCGCGTCGTCGACGTAAAGGAGCCGGCAGGCGCCACGTTAGCTGCCGTGGGTACCGGCCATCAGCGTGCGATCGCCGCGTTGCTGCCGGGCGTCGACGCGAAGTTGCGCGAAGCGCGATCGGTCGTACAACTTGTCGCTACCTTCGAACTGCAGCGCGAAGACGTCGACGATGTCGAACGCGGCGCGGGAGACGCTAACTGGCAACCTGCGAAAGACGCGGCAAAGGCACTCGCTTTCGCGGAGGATCGTGCCGTCTTCGACGGCTACGCAGCCGCCGGGATCGTGGGCGTGCGCCCCGCATCATCCCATGCCCAGGTCACGCTGCCGAACGACGTGAGCGACTATCCCACTGCTATCAGCAATGCACTGGAAGCCCTGCGCCTTGCCGGCGTCGACGGTCCCTACTCCGTGCTACTCGGTGCCGATGCCTATACCGCACTCACCGAAGCGCGCGATCAGGGCTACCCGTGTTGATTTGCAGTAGAAACTGACCCACTTTTTGCATCTAAAACTGACCCACCCTCGTGGCGCAGAATCATCACTCCTGCGCGCCAACTTCTTCGTCTTTTACTGTCTTAGGTGAGGTTTTGCGGGA
>NZ_JAAGPN010000126.1:0-23445 GCF_017104805.1 Paraburkholderia sp. Ac-20347
CGCCGACGCCTACGCGCACCACGCGGCGCAGGCCGAACAGACGGCGGCCGCTGCGGCGACGCACGCCTACGCGGACGCGTCCGCCGATGCGGCGTCGGATGCGCATTCGGCGTCGTCAACCGATTGGGAACTGGGATGAGCCGCACGAACCGCAAGAGCGCCGCGGCGCTCGCCTACGACGACGCGGCTTCGCCCGACGCCGCGCCGCGCGTGGTCGCGAAGGGCTACGGCCTCGTCGCCGAGATGATCGTGCAGCGCGCGAAGGAAGCCGGCCTCTACGTGCACGAGGCGCCGGAAATGGTGTCGCTGCTGATGCAGGTCGATCTGGATTCGCAGGTGCCGCCGCAGCTTTATCAGGCCGTCGCGGAACTGCTCGCCTGGCTGCACGGGCTCGAAGTCGCGGGCAACGCGCAAGCCGCCGCCGCTGCCGCCGCGCATGGCCAGCAATCAGCCGCAGGCGAGGCGGGCGCGGCCCGCAACGCGCCCGATCCGAAATCGCTGTCGATCAATCCGTTCCACTTTCCGGCCTTGCCGGAGTGAGTCGCGCGGTTCCAGGCCGCGGGCCTCAGAACCGCAACATCACGCGGATCAGCGTGTTGAACAGCTTGCCGTAGGGCGGCGCGATCAGCCCGCGCGCGTTCAGGCGCGCCTGGGTGAACACGGGCTTCATCTTCGAGAAGGTCTGAAAACCCTCGTAGCCGTGATATGCGCCCATGCCGCTCGCGCCGACGCCGCCGAACGGCAGCCCTTCCGCGGCAATATGCATCAGCGTTTCGTTCACCGACATGCCGCCCGCCACGGTCTCGTGCGTCACGCGATCGACCGTGCGCGCGTCGTCGGCGTAGAGATAGAGCGCGAGCGGACGCGGACGCGCGTTCACGTAGCGCAGCGCCTCGTCGAGCGTGTCGTAGGGCACGATCGGCAGCAGCGGCCCGAAAATTTCCTCCTGCATCAATTGCGTCGAGTCGGGCGCGTTCGTCACGATCACGGGCGCGAACTGGCGCGTCGCGGCGTCGCGCGGACCGAGCGGATGCAGTTGCGCGCCCGCGGCCTGGGCTTCGTCGGCGAGTCGTTCGAGGCGCTCGAAATGGCGCGTCGAAATGATCGAGGTGTAATCGCGGTTGGTCGCGAATTGCGGATACAGCGTCTCAAAGCGCGTGTGCGCGCGGGCGATGAACGCCGCTTCGCTGCCGCGCGGCAGCAGCACGTAATCGGGCGCGATGCAGGTCTGCCCGGCGTTGAGCGTCTTACCGAGCAGCAGGCTGTCGACGGCGTAGTCGAAGCGCGCCTGCGTGCCGATCAGCGCGGGCGACTTGCCGCCCAGTTCGAGCGTGACCGGCGTGAGATGGTTGGCCGCCGCGCGCATCACTTCGTGGCCGACGCGCGTCGAGCCCGTGAACAGCAGATGGTCGAACGGCAGCGCGCTGAAGGCCGCGCCCACGGCCGCGTCGCCGTTCACGACCGCCACGTGATCGGGCGCGAAGGCCTGCGCGATCAGATCGGCGAACAGCGCGGACGTGCGCGGCGTCAGCTCGGACATCTTGATCAGCGCGCGGTTGCCCGCCGCGAGCGCACAGACGAGCGGACTCGCGCCCAGCAGCAGCGGATAGTTCCACGGCACGACGATGCCCGCCACGCCGAGCGGCTGCGGCACGACTTTCGCGCGTCCCGGCGCGAGCCATTTGCCCGCGCGGCGGCGCTGCGGCCGCATCCAGCGCTCGCCGTGCTTGAGCGCGGCGTCGATTTCCTGCTTGAGCACCACGAATTCCGCGAGCGCGACCTCGGCTTTCGAGCGCTGGCCGAAGTCCGCGTTCATCGCGTCGGCGAGCGCGTCCTGATTCGCGAACAGCACGTCGCGCAGCGTGCGCAGATGACGCGCGCGCGTGCTCCACGCCGGAAACGGCTCGCGCAGGAAGGCTTCGCGCTGCGTGGCGAGCAGCGCGGCGAGCGTGTCCGGCGTGTGCTCGCCGGTTGTGCTCGCGGCGCTTGCGCCGGGAGCGGGCTGCGGAGCAAGCGTTTCGGGCAGATCCTGCTTCATGGTCGGTCCTTGATGGAGTGAGGCGCGCGGGCGCTTGAGTTTTTGTGTTCGCTTTTTATCGCGCCAGATAATCGGCGGGCAGCGCGCGTTCGATCAGCGCGGCGTGGTCGAAGCGCGCGGGCAGCGTGCCGAACACGCGGTCGCAGTCGGCGGCATGTTCGTCGAGCCGCGTGGCGATGAACGCATCGGCGACTTCGGGCGGTCCGGCGCGCAGCAGCATCGCCTGCGCGATCAGCACGATCTGCTGCGCGATGCGCCGCGCGCTCGCCTCGCGCGATCCGGGCGCGCCGTTGAGCAGCGCCGCGAGCCGGTCGAGCGCGGCCGTGAGCACGGGATGATCGGCCGCTTCGCGACGCCACGCAAGAAAGAGCGCCTGGGCGGCGTCGGCCTCGCGTTCGAGCGCGCGCAGCACGTCGAGACACATCACGTTGCCGGAACCTTCCCAGATCGAGTTGACGGGCGCCTCGCGATAGAAGCGCGCCATCGGCCCTTCCTCGACGTAGCCGTTGCCGCCCCAGACTTCCATCGCCTCGCCCGTGAACGCGAGCGTGCGCTTGCAGACCCAGAACTTCGCGGCGGGCGTGACGATGCGCCGCCACGCGCGCGCTTCGAGCGCCTCGGCGTTTTCCTCGCCGGACTGCGCCGCCTGCGCGCTCTGCTCGAACGCGTGCGCGAGGCGCATGAACAGCACCGTCGCGGCTTCGGATTCGAGCGCGAGGTCGGCGAGCACGTTCTGCATCAGCGGCTGCTGCGCGAGCGGACGGCCGAACGCGCTGCGATGGCGCGCGTGATGGATCGCCTGCACGAGCGCCGCGCGCATCAGCGCCGCGCTGCCGATCACGCAGTCGAGCCGCGTGAAATTCGCCATTTCGATGATGGTCGGCACGCCGCGGCCTTCGTCGCCGATCATCACGCCCTCGGCGTCGAAGAATTCGACTTCGCTGCTCGCGTTCGAGCGGTTGCCGAGCTTCTCTTTCAGACGCTGCACGTTGACGGCGTTCTTCGTGCCGTCCGGCAGGAAGCGCGGCACGAAGAAGCACGAGAGGCCGTCGTGTTCGGTCGTGCGCGCGAGCACGAGGTGCGCGTCGCATTGCGGCGCGGAAAAGAACCACTTGTGGCCGGTCAGCAGATAGCGCGCGCCGCGTCCGCTCTGCGCGCCCGCCGGACGCGCTTCGGTGCGGTTGCTGCGCACGTCGGAGCCACCCTGTTTTTCGGTCATGCCCATGCCGATCATCATCGAGCGCTTGTGGGCGAGCGGCACGTCGCGCGCGTCGTGCTCGCGCGTGTAGAGCTTGTCGCGCAGCGTCTCGAACAGCGCCGCCTCGCGTTGCAGCACCGGAATGCTCGCGAACGTCATGGTGAGCGGGCAGAGCGAGCCCGATTCGAGCTGCGCGTGCAGAAAATAGCCCGCGCAGCGCGCGGCCATCGCGCCGGGACGCGGCTCGGAGAACGGCAGCGCGTGCAGGCCTTCGGCGCGCAGCAGCGCGAGCAGGTCGTGCCAGGCGGGATGAAATTCGATGGCGTCGATGCGCTCGCCGCGCGCGCTGTGCGTATGCAGTTCGGGCGCGTGGCGGTTGGCGAGATCGGCGAGCGCCTGCACGTCGGCTTCGCCGAGCTTCGCGCCATGACGCGCGAGTGCATCGCGATGCCACTGCGCGCCGGCGCGCGCGAGCGCCTCGCCGAGCGCGGCATCGGTGGAAAAAAGGTTGTAATCGGCGAGCGGCGGCGCCTGATTCGTGACTTCGTGCGTGGTGCCGGGGCGATGCTGGCGCAACGCGGCATCGGTCGCCTCAGGTGCGCTGGCCGGGTGCGTCGGGGCGATTGGGTTCATCGAGGCTGTCTCCATCGGCGGCGCGCAACGGGCGCGCGGTCATCGTGCCTGATCTGACGAAAAGCCCGCACGCGGCGTTCGCGCGAGGCCGTCGTGCTCGTTCGTGATGCGCACCGATGGCGGCCCGCGCCGCACGCGCCAGGACTGCGTGACTCAAGTCTCGACACATGCGGCGGGCCGGTTACTGGGCGCTCCAGCGCTCCCTGTGCTGCTTGCTGGAATCGTTTTTGTACCCGCCGACGCCGGGCGCCGGACGGTCCTTCATGTTAGTCGCCAATGAGACATCGTGTAATGTCAGGATTAGAGGGAACGCTCTGAGATAAAAGCTGACCCCGGTGCCTGACACTTCCTACAATCGGCCACAAACGTGAAATCGAACGAGCGTGCAACTAGGGTGCCTCAAGCGCCGCCCGGCTGCAACGCGAGATAACGCGACGTCCGCGAGACATCCACGAGACGTCCACGAGACTGAGAGGCAGCGTCCGCTGCATGGGCTGAAGGCAAGCGCGCGAGCGCCGGGCCGGGCCAACAGGAGGAGACATGCAATACGACTACGTGATCGTAGGTGGCGGTTCGGGCGGCGCATCGCTGGCCGGACGCCTGGCCGAACGCTGTCCCGACGCGAGCATCGCGCTGATCGAAGCCGGTCCGCACACCGAGCGCAATCTCTTCGTCAACATGCCGATGGGCGTGGCGGCGCTCGTGCCGTTCCGCACCAAGAACAACTACGCCTATCAGACGGTGCCGCAGCCTGGCCTGAACGGACGACGCGGTTACCAGCCGCGCGGCCGCGGCTTCGGCGGCTCCAGCGCCATCAACGCGATGATCTACACGCGCGGCCATCCGCTCGACTACGACGAATGGGCGCGACTCGGCTGCACGGGCTGGGCGTGGGACGACGTGCTGCCGTACTTCCTGCGCGCCGAGGACAACGCGCGCGGCGCGAATGCGTGGCACGGCGCGGGCGGCCCGCTCGGCGTGTCCGATCTGCGCGAGCGCAACGCGGTCGCGGAGCGCTTCGTGCAGGCCGCGCTCGAAGCGGGTTTCCCTGCCAACGACGACTTCAACGGCGCGCACCAGGAAGGCGTCGGCTTCTATCAGGTCACGCAGCGCGGCGGCGAGCGCTGCACGGTGGCGCGCGCGTATCTGTACGGCAAGCCGCGCCCGAATCTGCATCTGATCGCCGATGCCACCGTGCTGCGCGTGAGTTTCGACGGCGCGCGCGCGACCGGCGTGGAAGTCGCGCGCGCGGGCCGCAGCGAGCGCATCGAGGCGCGCGCCGAGGTGATCCTCGCGGCAGGCGCGTTCAACACGCCGCAACTGTTGATGTGTTCGGGCATCGGCCCGGCCGCGCATTTGCGCGAGCACGGCATCGCCGTGCAGCACGACGCGCCGGATGTCGGCCGCAATCTGATCGACCACATCGACTTCACCTATAACAAGCGCGTGCATTCGAGCGAGACCGTCGGTTATTCGCTGCGCGGCGCGGCGAAGATGGTGCCGGGCCTCGTGCGTTATCTGCGCGGGCGGCGCGGCATGTTCACGACCAACGTGGCGGAGGCGGGCGGTTTTCTGAAAAGCCGTCCGGAGCTGGAGCGGCCCGATCTGCAACTGCACTTCTGCACCGCGCTCGTCGACGATCACAGCCGCCGCCTGCACTGGGGGCATGGTTATTCGCTGCACGTCTGCGTGCTGCGCCCGGCGAGCCGCGGCACCGTGACGCTCGCGAGTGCCGATGCGCGCGAAGCGCCGGTGATCGATCCGCGCTTTCTGTCCGATGCGCGCGACCTCGATCTGCTCGTCGAAGGCGCGCGCATCGCGCGGCGCATTCTCGACGCGCCCTCGCTGCTGCGCATGGGCGGGCGCGAGATCTACACGCAGGCGGGGCAGAGCGACGCCGAACTGCGCGCGACGATTGCCGCGCACGCCGACACGATCTATCACCCGGTCGCGACCTGCCGCATGGGCGGCGACGCGCAATCGGTCGTCGACCCGCAGTTGCGCGTGCGCGGCGCGACGCATCTGCGCATCGCCGACGCCTCGGTGATGCCGACGCTCATCGGCGGCAACACCAACGCGCCGACCGTGATGATCGGCGAACGCGCGGCGGATCTGATCGTCGCGGCCCGGCGCGAAAGCGCGTCCACGCAGAGCGCGCAAATGACGGTCTGACACGCGCGTCCTTTTCGCAAGCGGGCGGTGGTGCGCTCGCTCGGACGAATCTCAAATCGCTTGGAAGAAACGCGAAGCCAGCGAGACGCACGACGTCTCGCTGGCTTTTTTCAATTGACGAAAATTGCTTAAAAAACGTCTTTTTCGTTAAATATTGTGTGAACTTCGCGGTATCCGCAATTTCGAGATTTCGGAGTCCCTATAATCGCGCGGCACCTTGGGCGTGTCAGTTGGCGCGTCCGCGAACTGGGAGGAACCGCCTCGATGAGCATCAACGTATTTCAACTGCTGGAAACGGTCCTGAGCGACGACGTCGTCCGCAACCTGTCCGGCCGCTTCGGCCTCGCGCCCGATCTCACGCGCAAGGTCACCGGCGCGATCGCGCCGGCGCTCGTCGCGGCGATCATGCATCGCGGCAGCACCGCCGACGGCGCGCGCAGCCTGTTCTCCACCATCATGTCGCCCGACGTGAACGCGAGCATCGGCAAGCAACTGCCCGAACTCCTGTCGAGCACCGCGGGCCTGAGCCAGCTCGAAACGCTGGGCCGCGATCTGATGCAGAAGGCGGCGGGCGTGAACGTCGGCGCACTCGCCGACGCGGTCGCGGCACAAACGGGCGCGGCGCAATCCACGGCTTTCTCGCTGACCGGCGTGGTCGGCGCGGCGCTGATGGGTATTCTCAAGCAGCACTTCACGTCGTCCCAGGGTTTCGTCGGGCAGTTGCCGACGCTGCTCGGCCATCAACTGTCGTCGGTCAACGCGAGCCTCACCGACCGCCTCGCGAGCGCGGTCGGCCTCGGCAGCGCGGGCGCGTTCGCGGGCTCGGTGCTCATGCGTCTGAAGGACGTGTCGGCGCATCTCGATCATCCGCAGCCGCCGGCGCGTCCGGTGTCGGCGTCGCTGCCGCCGCAGACGCTCGGCGACAGCACGCCGCCCATCGTCGCCGAAAAGCGCGGGCATTCGTGGCTCTGGTGGCTGCTCGCCGCGCTCGCGCTGATCGTGGCGTTCTTCGCGCTGCGCTCGTGCCATCGCGAGGAACCGGTGCAGGACGATCAGGCGGCCTCGGCGCCGGCGGCGGTCGCGGCTTCGGAAGCCAGCGCGGCCGACAATGCGTCGGCGCCTGCGATCACTTCGGCGGCGTCTGATGCGTCGGCGGCCAGCGCTGTCGTTGCACCTGCGCCCACGCAGGACTCGCATCTCTCGTTCACGGTCGACAAAAACGGCGTGCCGACGATTACGGCCACGGTCGGCACCGAAGCCGAGAAGACGCAGCTCGTCGACGCGCTCACGAAGCAGTTCGGCGACGGCAAGTTCAACGCCAACGTGACGGTCGACGCCGCCACGAAGCCGGCCGACTGGCTCGCGCACCTCGACGGCCTGCTGCCGCTGATGGCGCTGCCCGGCGCGGAAGTGAAGATCGACGGCGCGCACGTCGAACTGAGTGGCACGGCCGCCGACGCCAAGCTCGGCTGGCTCGACAAGCTCAAGGCGCTGTTCGGCTCGGGCTTCGACATTGGCGTGTTCAACGTGCAGAAGGCCGTGGCCGACGCCACGCAGTCGTTCCGCGACGCCGTGAAGGGCCTGTTCGTCAGCGACAGCTCGTGCGCGGGCAGCGACGTGGCGAAGGTGCTCAATCTGCAGGTCATCAACTTCAAGACCGCAAGCTCGGTGATTCCGGCCTCGGCCGCGCAGGATCTGCGCGACTCGGCCAAGGCGCTGAAGGCGTGCGCGAAGCAGGGCAAGCCGGTGCAGCTCGAAGTGGCGGGCTATTCGGATAACGTCGGCGTGGCGGCGACCAACCTCGCGCTCTCGAAGCAGCGCGCGCAAGCCGTGCGCACCTTCCTCGTCGCGCAGGGCGTGGCGGGCAGCACGCTCAAGGCCGAAGGTTACGGCGACGCCAATCCGGTCGCCGCGAACGACACCGAAAGCGGCCGCTTCCGTAATCGCCGCATCGAGTTCGTGGCGAAGTAAGCCGAGGCGCGTCGGTTAGCGTCATCAGCAACAGCGCAAAAAGCCGTCCGGCGTGAGCCGGGCGGCTTTTTTCATGCTTCGACCGTTGCGTCTCACCCCTGGGCGGCCGGTTGCTCCAGACCGGGCGGCCCAACGAAATCGTCGAGGAAATTGGACGGCTTGCCGTACTCCTCGCGCGCCACCGCGAGCCACGCGCGCGCCGCGTGCGAGAGATAGCCGTTGCGCTTCCAGCCGATCGCCATGTCCCAGGTGATGGTCGGCTCGGTCACCGGCAGGCAGGTGAAGCGCGCGGCGTCGAGCCGTCGCACATAAGGCGCGGGCAGCAGCGCGATGCCCACGCCCGCGAGCACGAGCGCCGCCATCAGATCCCAGTGGCCGCTGCGGCCGACGATCTGCGGCGCGAAACCGGCCGTGCGGCAGGCGCTCAGCACGACGTCGTTGAGCGCGAGGCTTTCGCCGTAGAACACGAACGGCTCGTTGGCGAGTTCGCCAAGCGGCACGCTGAGCTTGTTGTCCCAGCGCGAGCCGCGCTGCGCGACCAGCCACAGCACCTCGTGCGAGATCGGCAGGAGATCGATCTGCTCGGGATCGACGGGCAGCAGCACGCCGCCCAGTTCGAGCTCGCCCGAAATCAGCGCCGCCTCGATCGCGCGCGAACCCTGCTCGAACAGCTTCAGTTCGATCTTCGGATAACGCTGACGGAACGCCGCGATCGCGGGCGTGAAGAGCGAGCCGCCCATCGGCGGAATGCCGATGGTGAGTTCGCCGCGCCCGAGCGTGCCGAGATCGGCGAGTTCCGCCTGCAACTGCGCGTGCGCGGCGAGCACGTCCTGGCCGCGCTGATAGACGATGCGACCGGCGTCGGTGAGCACCATCTGGCGCGCGTCGCGCAGCAGCAGCTGGGTGCCGGTTTCGTCTTCGAGCGCTTTCACCATCTTGCTGATGGTCGGCTGCGTGACGTGCATCTGCTCGGCGGCGGCGGTGAAGCTTTGCTGCCGCACCACTTCGATGAAATACCGCAGGGCGCGCAATTCCACAGTTGTGCCTCCTTATACGCTGCATGTGCGCACAAATCCGGTGCATTCCAAATTCGAATGCACCGGATAATCGTAAGTCATTATATTTATGCTGCGCTGCACCCTATACTGACTTCCATTCCGATGTCACTTAGGGTTTGCCATGACTGCCTCGACCACTTCCGCACGCGCCCCGCAATCCGGCGGTTTCGCCCGCGTTGGCCGGATCGCGGCGCAGTCCTCGCTGCTCGCCGGCGTCTGGTTTATCGCCGATCAACTCTCGCGCGCCGTGCACCTGCCGGTGCCGGGCGGCGTGGTCGGCCTCGTGCTGCTGCTGGTGCTGCTGTTCTGCGGCGGCGTGGCGCCGCGCTGGGTCAAGGCGGGCGCCGACTGGCTGCTCTCCGACATGCTGCTGTTCTTCATCCCGGCCGCGGTGGCGGCCGTGCAGTACGGCGGTCTGTTTCGCGCCGACGGCTGGCGCCTCGCGCTGGTCGTGGTCGGCGGCACGCTGATGGTGATGGTGGCCGTGGCGTTCGCCGTCGAACAGGCCGCGCGGCTCGAACGCCGTCTCGCGCTGCGCCGCGTGCGTCATGTGCGCGATGCGCGTCATCTGGCGCGCGCCTGAACGTCGCACGACATTCCGTTTTCGCTGATTCCGCCCGTCTCCCAAGGATGATTCCGTCATGAACACGTTCTACGCTTCGCTGTTCGCCGACGATGCCTCCCGGCTGATCGCCGCGGGCTGTTTCATCCTCACCGTCGCGCTCTATTTCGCCTCGAAGGCGCTCTACGCGCGCGTGCGCTCGCCGTGGCTCACGCCGCTGCTGGCGGTGCCGGTCGTGCTGGGCGCGATCGTGCTGCTGCTGCATATTCCGTATCCGGTCTACTTTCAGGACACGCGCTGGCTGATGTGGCTGCTCGGCCCCGCCACGGTGGCGTTCGCCGTGCCGATCTACGAATACCGCGCACTGCTCAAGCGCCACTGGATCTCGCTCGCGGTGGGCGTGACGGTCGGCATCATGGTGGCGGTGGGCGGCTCGCTCGCGCTTGCGAAGCTGCTGCATCTGTCGCCCGAACTGCAACGCAGCCTGATGACGCGCTCGGTCTCCACGCCGTTCGCGCTCGCGGTCTCCGACAAGATTCACGCGCCGCGCGACCTCACCGCGCTGTTCGTGATCGCCACCGGCCTCTGCGGCATGCTGTTCGGCGAACTGGTGCTCGGGCTCGTGCCGCTGCGCACGCGTCTCGCGCGCGGCGCGCTGTTCGGCGCGGCGGCGCACGGCGTGGGCACCGCGAAGGCGCGCGAACTGGGCAGCGAAGAAGGCGTGGTCGCGAGCCTGACGATGATGATCGCGGGCGTGGTGATGGTGCTGCTCGCGCCGGCGCTGGGCTTTCTGCCGATCTGAGATCCGGACAGAGGGCGGCGAGGGCGGACGGCGTCGCGCGACACCGCCTTTTCGACCGGCATTTGATCTGCGACGATCCGCACCGCCGCGACGCAAGCGCGCGGCGATCCGCGATTCTGAGACGGGGCTACCATCGCGCGATTCCCCGCGTTTTCCGCGGCCAGTAAGCGCTGCGTTCCATGTCTGAAATCTCCGTCATCATTCCCTGTTTCAACGGCGCCGCCACGCTGGCGCGCGCGCTCGACAGCTGCCTCGCGCAGCCCGAAGCCACCCGGATTCTCGTCGTCGACGACGGTTCTACCGATGCCTCCGCGTCCATCGTGCGCGTCTACGCCTTGCGCGACGCGCGCGTGCGGCTGCTGCAGATGCCCGGCAACGCCGGACCGGCCCGCGCACGCAACTGGGCGGCGCTGAACACCGCCACGCCGCTGCTCGCCTTTCTCGACGCCGACGACGAATACCTGCCCGGCGCGCTCGCCGCCGCCGGCGCGCATCTCGACGCGCATCCGCACGAAGCGGTGATCCGGCTCGACGTCGATTACGCGGGCTTTCCCGCGCGCCTCACGCGGCATCCCCAATTCGCGGAATTTGCAGCCGTGCTCAGCAACACGGTGCCGAGCAGCCTTGTGATCCGCCGCAACGTGCTGCTCGCGCTCGGCGGCTTTCCCACCGACGAACTGTTCCGCCGCTACGGCGGCGAGGATGGCGCGCTGTCGTGGTCGCTGCGCGAAATCTTCGGCCAGCGCCGCCTGATCGACGCCAAACGCGTGCGCATGCACTGGCACCCGGGCATCCACGCGGAGCGTTTTCTGAACATCCAGATGGGTTTCACCGAAGCCGATCCGGTCGCCAACGAAGCCACGTTGCGCGCCTCGCGCGCCTGGCTCGACACCGCGCGCGCCAGCGTGCAGCAGTTGCGCGCGCTGCAGATCGCGCCGGACGCACCGGATACGCCCGCGCGCTGAGCCGCTCGGATGCGGCCCTGTCTTTCCGACGCGCCGCAGTCATCTCGATTTGCTACAATCACGCCTCGTCTTCGAGGAGCGTTGCGACGGATGTCACCCATCCGCCAGGCTCGGAGGCGCTCAATACGGCCAGCTCATGGTTTTCATGCCACGAACGCACCGCACTGAAAAACGGCGCTCACGTCTTTAATTTCTAGTCACTTTTAGAAAGGAGGGCGTGATGAACGCCGCAATTCCGCAAGATCAAGCCAAGGATTTCATCGTTGCCGACATGTCGCTTGCCGCCTGGGGCCGCAAGGAACTCGACATCGCCGAAACCGAAATGCCCGGCCTCGTGCAAACGCGCGAAGAATACAAGGCGCAGCAGCCGCTGAAGGGCGCGCGCATCGCCGGTTCGCTGCACATGACGATCCAGACGGGCGTGCTGATCGAAACGCTGACGGCACTCGGCGCCGACGTGCGCTGGGCCTCGTGCAACATCTTCTCGACGCAGGACCACGCCGCCGCCGCGATCGCCGCGGGCGGCACGCCGGTGTTCGCGTTCAAGGGCGAATCGCTCGACGAATACTGGGAGTTCTCGCACCGCATCTTCGAATGGCCGAACGGCGAATTCGCCAACATGATCCTCGACGACGGCGGCGACGCCACGTTGCTGCTGATCCTCGGCTCGAAGGCTGAAAAGGACCGCTCGGTCATCGCCAAGCCGACGAACGAAGAAGAAGTCGCGCTGTACAAGTCGATCGAAAAGCACCTCGCGATCGATCCGGCGTGGT
This sequence comes from Paraburkholderia sp. Ac-20347, assembly GCF_017104805.1. Lineage (NCBI taxonomy): Bacteria > Pseudomonadati > Pseudomonadota > Betaproteobacteria > Burkholderiales > Burkholderiaceae > Paraburkholderia > Paraburkholderia sp. Ac-20347. The sequence continues at coordinate 12,173 of NZ_JAAGPN010000126.1, forward strand.
ACTCGACGCGCCTCGCGCACATCAAGGGCGTGACGGAAGAAACCACCACGGGCGTGCACCGCCTGTACCAGATGGAAAAGGAAGGCCGTCTGCCGTTCCCGGCCATCAACGTCAACGACTCGGTCACGAAGTCGAAGTTCGACAACCTGTACGGCTGCCGCGAGTCGCTCGTCGACGGCATCAAGCGCGCGACCGACGTGATGATCGCGGGCAAGATCGCGGTCGTGGCCGGTTACGGCGACGTGGGCAAGGGCTGCGCGCAATCGCTGCGCGGTCTGGGCGCCACGGTGTGGGTCACGGAAATCGATCCGATCTGCGCGCTGCAAGCCGCGATGGAAGGCTACCGCGTCGTGACGATGGAATACGCCGCCGACAAGGCCGACATCTTCGTGACGGCCACCGGCAACTTCCACGTGATCGGCCATGACCACATGAAGGCGATGCGCCACAACGCGATCGTCTGCAACATCGGTCACTTCGACTCGGAAATCGACGTTGCCTCGACGCGCCAGTACACGTGGGAAAACATCAAGCCGCAAGTCGACCACATCATCTTCCCGGACGGCAAGCGCGTGATCCTGCTGGCCGAAGGCCGCCTCGTGAACCTCGGCTGCGCCACGGGCCATCCGTCGTTCGTGATGTCGAACTCGTTCACGAACCAGACGCTCGCGCAGATCGAACTGTTCTGCGAAGGCCAGAAGTACGAGAATAAGGTCTACGTGCTGCCGAAGCATCTCGACGAAAAGGTCGCGCGTCTGCACCTTGCGCGCATCGGCGCGAACCTGTCGGTGCTGTCGGACGACCAGGCTTCGTACATCGGCGTCGACAAGAACGGTCCGTTCAAGCCGAACCACTACCGCTATTAAGTCGATTCGCGTCGACTCGACGTTGTCGGCTTTGACTGTTACGGGTCGATACAAAACCGCAGCGAGACGGCCCTTATTTTTAAGACGTCTTTAAGCGAGCAGCCCGATGCTGTGACTACGCCCGCGCGCTCATCGATGCGCGCGGGCGCACCACATAACCACGACGCAAGAGGACTCACCATGACCGTGTTGCTGACCTGGCTGATCAACGCGCTCGCGCTGTTGATCATCACCTGGCTGGTTCCGTCGATCCACGTGCGCAGCTTCGGCACCGCGCTCATCGTGGCGCTGGTGCTCGGCCTGATCAACGCCGTGCTGCGCCCGCTGCTCATCGTCCTCACGCTGCCCGTGACGATCCTCACGCTCGGCCTGTTCATCCTCGTGGTGAACGCGCTGTGCTTCTGGCTCGCCGCGTCGCTGCTCAAGGGCTTCGAGGTGTCGGGCTTCTGGTCGGCGTTCTTCGGCTCGATCCTGTACAGCATCGTGTCGTGGCTGCTGTCGGCGCTGATCTTCGGCAACCGCAGCCTCGGCTGATCGACGCGTAGTTGACGTCACGTTGACGACCCGGCCGGGGCTCGCCGCCTCGGCCCACTCATCATGAAACCGATCGAACTCTCATTCGAATTCTTCCCGCCGAAGACCCCGGACGGCGTCGAGAAGCTGCGCGCCACGCGCGAACAGCTGCTCGCGTTCAAGCCGCGGTTCGTTTCGGTGACCTTCGGCGCGGGCGGCTCGACGCAACAGGGCACGCTCGACACCGTCGCCGACATCGCGAGAGAAGGCGTGGATGCGGCGCCGCACCTTTCGTGCATCGGCGCGACGCGCGACAACCTGCGCGAGATCCTCGCGCAGTACCGCTCGCACGGCATCCGTCACATCGTGGCGCTGCGCGGCGACCTGCCTTCGGGCATGGGCGAAATGGGCGAGCTGCGCTATGCGTCGGATCTCGTCGCGTTCATCCGCGCCGAAACCGGCGACGCGTTCCACATCGAAGTGGCCGCGTATCCCGAATATCACCCGCAGGCGCGCTCGCCGCGTCACGACCTCGAAGCGTTCGCGCAAAAGGTGAAAGCGGGCGCCGATTCGGCGATCACGCAGTACTTCTTCAACGCCGACGCGTATTTCCGCTTTGTCGACGACGCGCGCAAGCTGGGCGTGGACGTGCCGATCGTGCCCGGCATCATGCCGATCACGAACTACTCGCAGCTCATGCGCTTCTCGGAAATGTGCGGCGCGGAAGTGCCGCGCTGGGTCGCGAAGCGTCTGGAAAGCTTCGGCGACGACCGCGAAGCGATCCGCGCCTTCGGCCTCGACGTGGTGACGGACCTGTGCCGCCGACTCGTCGACGGCGGCGCGCCGGGCCTGCACTTCTACACGCTCAACGCGGCCAACGCGACGAAGGCGATCTGCGAACGTCTGGGCGTTTAAGCGTCCGAACCGCGCGCCAGGGCGGCGCGTCGGTAGCGAATCAAGCTGTATCCGCGAACCGCGCGGTGTCCTTTTCGAAGGCGCCGCGCGGTTTTTTCATGGGCGCGGCAAACCGGGATGCTGATGTGGGTCAAGCGGTCTGAATCGAGACGGTGCTGATAATTGCCGATTCGCTTTTTCACGCGCCTTCTTCTCCTTCTGCCTATCCGTCAGATCGCGCGCCCCGGCTGACGCCGTCGGCGGCGGCCGTCCATCATGAATCCCGTTGCCTTGACCGATCCCGCTCCCGACGCCGACACGTTCGCCGGCGCCTTCGCTGCATGGCGCGCCGGCGCGCACGACGAAGCGCGCGCACGCTGCGACCGGCTGATCGCTGCCAACGATCGGGACGCCGACGCGCTGCATCTGGCGGGCATCATCGCCACGCCGCGCGACCGGCTGGCGGCGCGCGCGCTGATCGAGCGCGCGCTCGCCGTGCGCCACGATCCTTATTTCCTCGTGAGCCTCGCGCTCACCTACGATCCGGCGACGCAGACGGCCGACGCGATCGCCGCGCTCGAACGCGCGCTCGCGCTCCAGCCCGACCTCGCGATCGCGCTGAACAATCTCGCCAATCTGCGCGCCCAGCAGGGCGACACGGCGCGCGCGCTGGCCCTGTTCGAACGCGTGCTGACGCTTGCGCCCGATTACGCGGCCGCGCACTACAACTACGGCAGCCTGCTGCTGAGGAGCGGCGAGGCCGCGCGCGCGGAGGCGCCGTTGCGCCGCGCGGTGGCGATCGATCCGGGCAACGTGAACGCGTTGAACAACCTCGCCACTGTGCTGATCGCGGTGCGTCGCACGGGCGACGCGCTGACTCTGCTGGAGCACGCGCGCACGCTCGCGCCCGATTCGCCCGACGTGCTCACGAATCTCGGCTGTCAGCTACGCACGATCGGCCGTTACGGCGAGGCGCGCGACGCGCTCGCGCGTGCGCTCGAACTTAATCCCGGCAATGCGGCCGCCTGGAACAACCTCGGCAATGTCCAAGTCGATCTCGCGCATCTCGACGACGCGCTCGCGCACTTCCTGCGCGCCATCGAAATCGATCCGCGCTTCGCGAACGCGCACAGCAATCTCGGCAATGTGTTCAAGAACATGGGCCGTATCGAGGACGCCATCGCCGCCTACCGCCGCGCGCTCGACTGCGATCCCGGCAGTCTGGGCGCGCACAGCAATCTGGTCTACGCGCTGACCTTCGCGAGCGACGACGGCCCCGCGATCCTCGCGGAAACCGAGCGCTTTTCCGCCGCGCACGAGCGCGCGTGGCAGCGCGCGCCGCTGATGCAACTCAAGCCGCACGCGTATGCGAACACGCCGGAGCCGGCGCGGCGGCTGCGTATCGGCTATGTCTCGCCCGATTTCCGCAACCATTGCCAGGCGCTGTTCATGCAGCCGCTGCTTGCGCATCACGACCACGCGGCGTTCGAAATCGTTTGCTACTCGCTCGTCCCGCAAGCCGACGAGGTCACCGCGCAGCTCGCCCGTTACGCGGATCACTGGCGCGACGTCAGCCAGCTCGACGACGACGGCCTCGCGCAGCAGATTCGCGCCGACCACATCGACATCCTCGTCGACCTGACGATGCACATGGACGGCGCGCGCCGCCTCGTGTTCGCGCGTCGGCCCGCGCCGGTGCAGGCGGCGTGGCTCGCGTATCCGGGCACGACCGGCAGTCCGGCGATGGACTGGCGGTTCAGCGATCCGTGGCTCGATCCGCGCGATCAGCCGCACATCGACGCGCAGTACACGGAACGCACGCTGCGCCTGCCCGATACGTTCTGGTGCTACGACGCGCAGGCGCCCGGCATTGAGGTGAGCGCACTGCCAGCGTTAGCCGCGTCAGCCGCGCTGTCGACGGCGCTTATCACGTTTGGCTGTCTCAACAATCCCTGCAAGCTCACCGACGCCACCTTCGCGCTCTGGTCGGGCGTATTCGCCGCGTTGCGCGAGGCGGGGCAACGCACGCGTCTCGTGCTGATGGCGCCGCCGGGTAGCGCGCGCGAACGCCTGAACACGCGCCTCGCGGCGCACGGCATCGATGCGGCGCAGGTGAACTACGTGGGCTTCCAGTCGCGCATCGACTATCTGCGCACGTGGTCGCAGATCGACATCGCGCTCGACACCTTCCCGTACAACGGCCACACGACGAGCCTCGATGCGTTCTGGATGGGCGTGCCCGTGCCCACGCGCGTCGGTCGCACGGCGCATGCGCGCGCCGGTTTATCGCTGCTGAGCAATCTCGGCTTGCCGGAACTGGCCGCGCACAGCGACGCGGACTATGTCGGGATCGTCGTGTCGCTGGCGCGCGATTTGCCGCGCCTTTCCGCGCTGCGCGCCGGATTGCGTGCGCGCATGCAGGCGTCGCCGCTGATGGACGGCGCGCGATTTGCTCGGGGCATGGAAGCCGCGTGGCGCGAGATGTGGCGAGACTGGTGCGCGCGCGACGCCGCTCCGGCGGCGATTGCGTCAGCGGATGCGTCCACATCACCGTGATCGCGGTCGCGCAACGCGTCTTTCGCTCACGTTGAGTCTGCATTAAGCCGCGGCGTGAAATGCGCAAAACAACTAAAAAATCCCCACGAATGATGATAAAACGACCAAAAGCGTGCAAGAAATCGCCCGGAATGCTTGAGCCGTCGCCACCCCGAGGCTAAGCGACGCGCTTCGGCGCGCGCCTGTCAAGCGAGCGTTTTCCACGAGCCGTGGGACTTTTTGGCTCGCTTGTGACGGCGTAGAAAGGGCAGGTAAGATCGCGCTACGCTGGCCCCGGCCGGCATTGAACTGGAGGAAACATGAAACAAAACAAACTGTTGCGTGCTGCACGACTGACGTCTCTCGTGGCGCTCGCAGCGGCATCGATTGCAGGCGCCCCGTTCGCGCACGCCGCGGGCAGCATCCCGAACAAGACGCTCGTCTACTGCTCGGAAGGCAGCCCCGCCGGTTTCGACCCGGCGCAGTACACGACCGGCGTCGACTTCACCGCGAACACGTTCACCGTCTACAACCGTCTCGTCGAGTTCGAACGCGGCGGCACCAAGGTCGAACCGGGCCTCGCGCAATCGTGGGATGTTTCCCCTGACGGCAAGACTTACACGTTCCATCTGCGCCACGGCGTGAAATTCCAGACCACGTCGTTCTTCAAGCCCACGCGCGAATTCAACGCCGACGACGTCGTGTTCACGTTCCAGCGCATGCTCGACCCGAACCAGCCGTTCCGCAAGGCGTACCCGGTGTCGTTCCCGTACTTCACCGACATGGGCCTCGACAAGCTGATCGCCAAGGTCGAAAAGGTCGATCCGTACACCGTGAAGTTCACGCTGAGCGAGCCGAACGCGCCGTTCATCCAGAACATGGCGATGGAATTCGCGTCGATTCTCTCGGCCGAATACGCCGACCAGCTGCTCAAGGCCGGCAAGGCCGCTGACATGAACCAGTTCCCGGTCGGCACGGGTCCGTTCATCTTCAAGAGCTACACGAAGGACGCCACGATCCGCTTCGACGGCAATCCGGATTACTGGAAGCCGGGCGCGGTGAAGATCTCGAAGCTGATCTTCTCGATCACGCCGGACGCGAGCGTGCGCGTGCAAAAGCTCAAGCGCGACGAATGCCAGGTGATGAGCTATCCGCGTCCCGCCGACATCGCGCCGCTGAAGGCCGAACCGAACATCGCCATGCCGTCGCAGCCGGGCTTCAACCTCGGCTACCTGTCGTACACCGTGACGCGCAAGCCGATGGACAAGCTCGAAGTGCGTCAGGCGCTCGACATGGCGATCAACAAGAAGGCGATCATCGAGTCGGTGTATCAGGGCGCGGGTCAGGCGGCGACCAATCCGATGCCGCCGACGCAATGGTCCTACGACAAGTCGCTCAAGGCGCAGCCGTACGATCCGGCGAAGGCCAAGGCGCTGCTCGCGAAGGCCGGTTTCCCGAACGGCTTCGAGATGACGCTGTGGGCGATGCCGGTGCAGCGCCCGTATAACCCGAACGCGCGTCTGATGGCCGAAATGATCCAGGCCGACTGGGCGAAGATCGGCGTGAAGGCGAAGATCGTCACGTACGAGTGGGGCGAGTACATCAAGCGCGCGCACGCGGGCGAGGACGATTCGATGCTGATCGGCTGGACCGGCGACAATGGCGATCCGGACAACTGGCTCGGCACGCTGCTCGGCTGCGAAGCCGTGAACGGCAACAACTTCGGCAAGTGGTGCTACAAGCCGTTCGACGACCTGGTCCAGAAGGGCCGTCAGACGTCGGATCAGGCCGAGCGCACGAAGATCTACACGCAGGCGCAGCAGATCTTCGCGCAGCAACTGCCGTTCTCGCCGATCGCCCACTCGACCGTCTATCAGCCGGTCAGCAAGAAGGTGATCGACATGCGCATCGAGCCGCTCGGCTACGCGCGTTTCGACGGCGTGGGCATGCAGTAAAGATCATCGGGTAAGACTTTCCGTTTCCTCGTTGCGCCCGCACACCGGGAAAACAGGCGGAAAATGGTCCGGCGACCGGGGTCACGAGCCCCTGTCGCCGGTTGCGTTTCATTTCAGGCTCATTGAAGTTTTAGGGGGGAACACCACATGTTCCGCTTCGTATTGCGCCGCATCGGCATGGTGATTCCGACCTTCATCGGCATCACGATTCTGGCGTTCGCGCTCATTCACCTGATTCCGGGCGACCCCATCGAAGTGATGATGGGCGAGCGCGGCGTCGATCCTCAAATGCACGCCGACGCGATGCACCGCCTCGGGCTCGACGAGCCTCTGCCGATGCAGTATCTGCACTACGTCGGCCACGCGCTGCAAGGCAACCTCGGCACCTCGATCATCACCAACACGAGCGTGATGGGCGAGTTTCTGGCGCGCTTTCCGGCCACCGTCGAACTGTCGATCTGCGCGCTGATCTTCGCGCTCGTGGTCGGGCTGCCGGCGGGCGTGTTCGCGGCGCTGCGACGCGGCACCGTGGTCGATCACGGCGTGATGGGCACGGCGCTCACAGGCTACTCCATGCCGATCTTCTGGTGGGGCCTCATCCTCATCATGGTGTTCTCGTCGAAGCTCGGCTGGACGCCGGTTTCCGGGCGCATCGCGGTGGAATTCGACATTCCGCACGTGACCGGCTTCATGCTGATCGACTCGCTCCTGCCGGGCACCGACGAAGGTTCGTTCCGCTCCGCGCTCTCGCATCTGATCCTGCCCGCGATCGTGCTCGGCACGATTCCGCTCGCGGTGATCGCGCGCATGACGCGTTCGTCGATGCTCGAAGTGCTGCGCGAGGACTACATCCGCACCGCGCGCGCCAAGGGGCTGTCGCCGGTGCGCGTGATCGTCGTGCACGCGCTGCGCAACGCGCTGATTCCCGTCGTGACCGTGATCGGCCTGCAGGTCGGCACGCTGCTCGCGGGCGCGGTGCTCACCGAAACGCTGTTCTCCTGGCCCGGCATCGGCAAATGGCTGATCGACGCGATCAGCCGCCGCGATTATCCGGTGGTGCAGGGCGGCATTCTCATGATCGCGACGCTCGTGATCCTCGTGAATCTGGTCGTCGATCTGCTGTACGGCGTGCTGAATCCGCGCATTCGCCATACGAGGTAAGCCGCACATGAACAAGACCACCCCACAACACAATCGAAACGAGGAGGCGTGATGGCTGACATTCAGAACACCGCGCCGCGCGCGGTCACGCCGCCTTCGGGACGCGCGCTCGTGCTGCGCGAATTCTGGGCGAACTTCTCGCGCAACAAGGGCGCCGTCGGCGCGGGCGTGATCGTCCTGCTGCTGGTTTTCGTGGCGATCTTCGCGCCGCTGATCGCGCCGCACAGCCCGATCGAGCAATACCGCGACTACGTGAAGATTCCGCCCGCCTGGCTCGACGGCGGCAACTGGAAGTTCATTCTCGGCACCGACGAAGCAGGCCGCGACATTCTCTCGCGCCTGATGTTCGGCGCGCGCCTGTCGCTGTGGATCGGCTGCGTCTCGGTCGTGCTCGCGCTGATTCCGGGCATCGTGCTCGGGCTCGTCGCCGCGTTCTTCGAGAAATGGGCCGACACGCCGATCATGCGTCTCATGGACGTGCTGCTCGCGCTGCCTTCGCTGCTGCTCGCGGTGGCCGTGGTGGCGATCATCGGTCCGGGCCTCACCAACACCATGCTCGCGATCGCGATCGTGGCGCTGCCCGGCTACGTGCGGCTCACGCGCGGCTCGGCGCTCGGCGAACTGCACAAGGAATACGTGACCGCCTCGCGCGTGGCGGGCGCGGGCACGCTGCGGCTGATGTTCTCGCAGGTGCTGCCCAACTGCACCGCGCCGCTGATCGTGCAGGCCACGCTCGGTTTCAGCTCGGCGATTCTCGACGCGGCCGCGCTCGGCTTTCTCGGCCTCGGCGTGCAGCCGCCCGCCGCGGAGTGGGGCGCGATGCTCGCCTCGGCGCGCGACTACATCGACAGCGCATGGTGGATCGTCACGATGCCTGGCCTCTCGATTCTGATCTCGGTGCTCGCGATCAACCTGCTCGGCGACGGGCTGCGCGACGCACTCGATCCCAAGCTGAAGCGGATGGCCTGACATGAAAACGACCCCCACACTCCCTTCGGACGTTGCCCCCCGAGGGGGCGTCAGTCCTCTTGGGGCGGCCCGGCGAGGCCTGACATGACTCAAGAACTTCTTACCATCCGCAATCTGGCCGTGAATTTCAACGGCCTGCCCGCCGTCGACCGCGTGAATCTGTCCGTGGCGCCGGGCGAAGTGCTCGGCATCGTCGGCGAATCGGGTTCGGGCAAAAGCGTGACGATGATGGCGCTGATGGGCCTGATCGACGCGCCCGGCAAGGTCACGGCCGATTCGATCACCTTCGACGGCCGCGATCTGCTCAACGCGACCGGCAAGGAGCGCCGCCGCATCGTCGGCAAGGACATCGCGATGGTGTTCCAGGACGCGCTCACGAGCCTGAATCCGAGCTACACGGTCGGCTATCAGATCAAGGAAGTGCTCAAGCTGCACGAAGGTCTGCGCGGCTCGGCGCTGCATGCGCGCGCGCTCGAACTGCTCGACCAGGTGGGCATTCCGGACGCGAAGAACCGCATCGACAACTTCCCGCACCAGATGTCGGGCGGCATGAACCAGCGCGTGATGATCGCGATGGCGGTGGCCTGCAATCCGAAGCTGCTGATCGCCGACGAACCCACCACGGCGCTCGACGTGACGATTCAGGCGCAGATCATGGAACTGCTCGTGCGTCTGCAGAAAGAGCGCGGCATGGCGCTCGTGCTGATCTCGCACGATCTGGCCGTGGTCTCCGAAGTCGCGCAGCGCGTGGCCGTGATGTATGCGGGCGAGATCATCGAAACGAACCGCGTGCCGGATATCTTCGCGCGTGCGCATCATCCGTACACGGAGGCGCTGCTCGCCGCGATTCCCGAGCACAACCAGGGCGCGGCGCGCCTGGCCGCGCTGCCGGGCATGGTGCCGGGCCGCGACGACCGACCGAGCGGGTGTCTGTTCGCGCCGCGCTGCAAGTACGTGATCGACGACTGCAACAAGGCGCGCCCCGCGCTCGCCGAGGTCGCCGATCAAAGCGGCTGCGCGCGCGTGCGCTGCATCAAGCCGCTGAACGTGCAGGGCGCGACGGCGGCTCAGGCGATGAACCACACGAACGGAGGCGCGCGATGAACGCAGTCCAGAAACCCGCGCCCGACGACAAGGTGCTCGTCGCCGAGGATCTCAAGAAGCATTACAGCGTCAAGCGCGGCATGTTCGGCACGGGCACCGTGAAGGCGCTCAACGGCGTGTCGTTCTCGCTCTCGCGCGGGCGCACGCTCGCGGTGGTGGGCGAGTCGGGCTGCGGCAAGTCCACGCTCGCGCGCCAGCTCACGATGATCGAGCCGCCCACCTCGGGCAAGCTCACGATCGACGGCGAGGACGTGGCTAGTGCGAGCCGCGAGAAGATCGCCGCGCTGCGCCGCCGCGTGCAGATGGTGTTCCAGAACCCGTTCGCCTCGCTCAATCCGCGCAAGACCGTCGAGCAGACGCTCGGCGAGCCGCTCGCGATCAACACGAAACTCACCGCGAGCGAGCGCGCGGACCGCATCGCGCACATGATGCGCATCGTCGGCTTGCGGCCCGAGCACGCCAAGCGTTATCCGCATATGTTTTCGGGCGGGCAGCGCCAGCGTGTGGCGATCGCGCGCGCGATGATTCTCGATCCGCAGATCGTGGTCGCCGACGAGCCAGTGTCGGCGCTCGACGTGTCGATCCAGGCGCAGATCCTCAATCTGTTCATGGATCTGCAGGAGCAGTTCCGCACCAGCTACGTGTTCATCTCGCACAATCTGGCGGTGGTCGAGCACATCGCCGACGACGTGATGGTGATGTACCTCGGCGGCGTGGCGGAACTCGGCGACAAGGCCACGGTGATCGGCCGGCCGCGCCATCCGTACACGCGCTCGCTGCTTTCGGCCACGCCCGCGATCTTCGAGGCGGACCGCCGCGTGAAGATCAAGCTGGAGGGCGAACTGCCTTCGCCGCTCAATCCGCCGTCGGGCTGCACGTTCCATCAGCGCTGCCCTTACGCGATCGAGCGGTGTCGTCAGGAAGTGCCACAACTTCGCGAAGTTGATGGGCGTCAGGTATCCTGCCATCGTGCGGAAGAGGTGGGGGAAATGGATGGGAGCAGCAGTTCGGCCTGATGAAGCGGTGGCGCGCCATCAGGCGCGCGCGCTTTCAGGCGGCTGCTCCGCCATGTCGATGACGACGCGCGCGCGCCGGCAAGCACGCGCGCAGTGGCTGGCGAGGAGGGCTCGCGCGGGTTTGCGGATGGTTTTTCGCTCGGTGTGGGGATGTGCGGGTCCGATGGACGGGCGGCGCGCATCGTGGCGGGGTCTCGCGCGTTCGGCATTGGGCGCGGCGCTGGCGTTGGCGGTCGTGCTCGGCTCGTATGCGGGCGACG